>JALSSK010000057.1 GCA_026984335.1 Rhodothermales bacterium | reverse complement strand
ACCCGTCTCCATGCGGCCTCGCTCAGTTCGTCGGGACCGCCCCCTTCGAGACCGCGCAGCCGCCCGTGAAATTCTCCGCCGAGAAGCGGGTCGAGAGCAGCCCCACCTCCGCCTCCGTCGTCACGCGGATCGTCAGCGTGTGGTCGCCTTCGCGTTTCGGCGAGCAATATTCGAGGAGGTAATAGCTGTTCGCCTCATCCCGGACGAGGTCGGCGATCTCCTGAAACTTCGGCAGGAGTTCCTCGATGCGCGGGGCCGAGACGAAGCCCTCGCGTCCGATCTCCGTGAGCGTCTCCTCGTCGATCTCGCCGCCGAGGCCGATCGTGTAGACGGAGACCTCGTCGCCGGAGCGACGGACGGCCTCCAGCGCATCCGAGCGCGACTCGCGGTTGGCCTGGTCGGCGCCGTCGGTGAAGAGCACGACCGAACCCGCCGAGATCACGTTCCGGCGCACGATGGCGTCGAGGCGCTGCTCCGTCAGGTCGATGCCCTGGATGACGGCCCCGTAGAGGTTCGTCGAGTTGTCCTTCATCAGTTCCGGCGTGATGCTCTCGACGCCGGCGCTCAGCGCCTCCGGATCGATGGTGACGCCCACGAGCGACGTCACGTCCGCCTGACCGTCGAACCACCAGATGCCCATCTCGATCTCGCCGTAGCGCGGGTCGTCGGGCGCAAACATGACGGCGTCTACGAAGCTCGTGGCGGCCTTTTTCAGCGCCTCGAGGTTCTCGCTGGCGACGATGCTCCCGCTGAGGTCGAGCAGGAGGACGATGCTGTACTTGAACTGCCCGACCTTCGGAAGAATGTTGCGCTGGGATTCGAACTGTGAGATGAGCTTCTCATTCTCGAAAACGTCGAAGTTGGCCGGCAACAGCCCGGCCACCGGCGCATCGTCCATCGCATCCACTTTGAACAGGATCGAGACGTTGGCGGGGAGGCGGGTTTTGCTCTCGATGAGCGAGACGTTGAGGGCCTGTTGCGCGTCGCACGTCTGAAAGACCTCGCACGAGGCTTCGTCGCCGTTCGAGTCGCAGGCGGAGAGGGAGCAAAGCGTGAGGGCGAGCGCCGTCAGGGCGAGACGGGGCGCGCGTGTAGGGATCGGGCGCATGGGGAGACCTCCTTCCTGGCTGAGGGCTTACGGGTTCAGCCCGTTCGTTTCGTGATGCCTGAGCGCGTTCATGGGCGCCGCCCCGAACGACCGGCACATTCCCTGCCGGAATCCCCCGCATCGGCAAGGCGGCCGTGCCTTTCTCTCCTGCCGCACCGCGGAGAAGCCCGGTGCGGCCTCGTACGCATCGATTTCCGGGGCGTTTGCCGCTCGGCTCCCGACGGAGGCCCCCGGCTTCGTCCCGCCCCCGGCGTCTCTCCCGCTTCCCCTGCCCGAAGACCGCGTCGCCCCCTCCGAAGATTGATTCGCGCTTTCCGGGCCGCCGCCCTTGCAAAAAGGGAGGCTTGGTGCTATGTTTTCTCCGTCGAAACCTCCCGGCGCCGTTTGACCTCGCGCGAAATTAGTATAAAACAGCCGTGTGCCGGAGGCCTGTTGCGTCCCACCGCCTTCCGGGGCGGTTCATTCGTACCGGTCCTCTCCGAACCATCCGATGGTGAGGTCCCCGTCGTACCCCGCCTATGTCACCGCCCGACCCCGCCTCGGTCACGCGCCTGCTCCATGCGCTCAGCGCCGGCGACACCGAAGCCCTCAACGCGCTCTTTCCGCTCGTCTACGAGACCCTTCACGCCCAGGCGAAACAGCAACGCAGGCGCTGGCAGGGGCAGATGACGCTCAACACCACGGCGCTCGTACACGAGGCCTATCTCAAGCTGACCGACCAGTCGCATGCCTCGTGGCAGAACCGCGCCCACTTCTGCGGCGTCGCCGCAAAGGCGATGCGCCACATCCTGATCGACTATGCCCGGAGAAGCCGCCGCAAGAAACGGGGCGGCGACCGCCGGAAAGTTTCCCTCGAAATGGCCCAGGAGGCGCTGGCGATCCACGACGTGCTCGACCTCGAGGACCGCGCCGAAACGCTCCTCGTGCTCGACGAAGCCCTGACGCGCCTCGCGCGTATCAATGAACGCCAGGCCCGCGTGGTGGAGTGCCGCTTCTTCGCCGGCATGACCATCGACGACACCGCCGAGGCCCTCTCGACCTCCCCTTCGACCGTCAAGCGCGACTGGATGCTCGCGCAGGCCTGGCTCTACCGTGAAATCAAACAGGCGATCGACGCCTGATCCCGTTCATACGATTGCCGTATCTCTCCGCCGGACCGTCTGCCCGCCGGCGGCCTTGCACCCCCTGTGGTGCGTATGACTTGAGTGGAGCCGATCCGCTCCCCGCTTTTCTCGTCGCACGCGCACGTCTCTACTTTTTCCGCCCCCCGGGGCCCGCCGCTCGGTGAAGCCATGAATACCGACCCAAAAACCTGGAACGAACTGGGGATGCTTCTGCTGAGCGTGCTCGAGTTGCCGCCGGAAGAACGCCCCGATTTTCTGGACTCCGCCTGCCGGTCGCGTCCCGGGTTGCGCTCGGAGGTCGAATCTCTGCTGGCCGCCTACGAGCACGCGCCCGGCTATTTTGACGAGCTCGGCGCCCGCCTGCCCCTGCCCGGCGCTCCGAACGACCAGGCCGCCGCGCAGGATCCGTATCGCCTCGTGGGTCGGTCCCTCCAGCACTACGCGGTTCGCTCGGTGCTCGGCGGTGGCGGCATGGGGGTCGTCTATCAGGCCGAAGACACGCGCCTCAAACGCCCCGTCGCCCTCAAGTTTCTCCCGCCCTCCCTGAGCCGGGACGCAGCCGCCAAGCAGCGTTTCCTGCGCGAGGCCCGGGCGGCCTCCGCCCTCGACCATCCCAACATCTGCACGATCCACGAGGTGGGCGAGACGCCCGAAGGGCAGCTCTTCATCGCGATGGCCTGCTACCGGGGCGAGACGCTCCGGAGCCGCATCGAACGGGGCCCGCTCCCTTTCGACGAGGCCGTCGAATGGGCCCTTCAGACGGCGGAAGGGCTCGTCATGGCCCACGCCCGAGGCATCATCCACCGCGACGTCAAACCCGCCAACCTCATGATCACCGAAGAGGGCATCGTCAAGATCCTCGACTTCGGGCTGGCGAAGCTCTCGAGCGGGGCGCATCTGACGCAGACGGGCGCAGCCATTGGCACGGCGGCGTATATGTCCCCCGAGCAGGCGCGCGGCGAAGCGGTCGATCACCGCACCGACATCTGGGCCTTCGGCGTGGTGCTGTACGAGATGCTTGCCGGACGCCGCCCCTTCGACGGCGACTTCGCCCCCGCCGTGCTCTACTCGGTCCTCAACCAAGACCCCCGACCGATCACCGGGATGCGCAGCGGCCTGCCGATGCAGATCGGTCTGCTCATCGACCGGGCCCTCGCCAAATCCGTCGAGGCGCGCTATCAGCGCATGGCCGACCTGCTCGCGGACCTGCAGGCCCTCCGCGACCGCAAGACGGCCCGGACACGGGTCGAACGAGCGGTGCTGCCCTCGTCCATCGCCACGTCGCCCGAACCCGAACCCGCCGACGAGCACGCGCCCGTCACCATCCTCGTCGTGGACGACGAGCCGGAGCTCGAACTGCTCATCCGGCAAAAGTTTCGCCGCAAGATCCGCAAGAACGCGTGGCGTTTCCTCTTCGCCACGGACGGCAAGGAAGCCCTCCGGCGGCTTCAGGATCACCCCGAAGCGGCCCTCATCCTGACCGACCTCAACATGCCGGGCATGGACGGGCTGACCCTTCTCTCGCACCTGACCGAATGGAATCCTCCCGTCAAGACCGTCGTCGTCTCCGCCTACGGAGACATGCGCAACATCCGTACGGCCATGAACCGGGGCGCGTTCGACTTCGTGACGAAGCCCATCGACTTCTCCGACCTGGAAGTCACGATCCGGAAGACCCATCAGGAGCTGCGGGCCCAGCAAAAAGCCGCCGAGGCCCGCCGGCAACTCGTCTCGCTGAAGAAAGAGCTCGAAGTCGCCCGGCGCATTCAGGAGGCGATCCTTCCCCTCTCCTTCCCGAAGCGAGAAGACCTCGACCTCTACGCCTTCACCACCACGGCCGACGACGTCGGGGGGGCATTCTACGACTTCTTCCCCGCCGGCGACCACCACTTCGGCTTCCTCATCGGCGAGGTGGCCGGGAAAGGCATTCCGGCGGCGCTCTTCATGGCCATCAGCCAGACGTTTCTCAAGGGCGCGGCCCTTCAGGGAACGGCGCCCGGCGCATGCCTCTCTTCGTTGAATCGCCTGCTCTTCCCGGAGGGCTTCCCCGAGCTGTACGTGACCGCGTTCTATGGCCTGCTCGATACCGCCACCGGTGAGCTTCGGTATGCCAACGCGGGCCACCTCGCCCCGTACCGGCTCCATCCCGACGGCGCCGTGACCCCGCTCAACGGGCTCGACGAACCGCCCGTCTGGCGCACCCGCGACCAGACGTTCGAGACGCGCCGGACCCGTCTCGCACCGGGCGAGGGCCTCTTCCTCTTCACGCGCGGCATGATCGACGCCGTCGATGCGCACGGCCACGCGTTCTCCGCCGACCGCCTGACCGCCTGCCTGCACGAGTCCGGCGGAGCCGACGCCGCCCGGCTGATCCGTTCCGCCGTACGCGCCGTGATGCGCCATGCCGACCCCCTCCAGAACGACCTGACCGTACTGGCGCTCCGCTATCGGGGACGCCCCTGACGGATGAGCCGTTTCTTGGAAAAAAACGTGTATGCTTCATAGAGACACCGGGGCGTTTTAAAGACCGCCGTTTACGCCTTCATCACCTACGCCTGGAACCCGGAGCGCTTACCGCCTCCACATGAGGCCCCAGCATGTGATGCAGCGCACACAATCGTCCTCATGCGCCCCCGGCCCCCCTTCCTCCTGAAGCCTCCCTGTTCCTTCTTCAATGACCCCAACCGACCCCCATACCATGAAACCGAACATCAAAGTCCTCGTCGTCGATGATGAACACGACGTTGAGTTGCTCTTCAGACAGCGTTTCCGCCGCGAGATTCGCAAGGGGGAGATCGAACTGCTCTTCGCCTTCTCCGGAGAAGAAGCCCTGAGCGTCCTCGAACGTCAAGGCAAAACCGACGTGGTGCTCGTACTGAGCGACATCAACATGCCGGGCATGACCGGGCTGGAGTTGCTCTGCCGCATCAAGGCCGAGCCGCCGCCGGTGCCCGTGTGCATGATGACGGCCTACGGCAATGACACGTACCAGCGCCGGGCCCACGAATGCGACTGCGACGGCTACCTGACCAAGCCCATCGACTTCCCGGCGCTCAAGGATCGCATTCGCAGCTTTGCCGACAGCCACGTCTGAGCCGTCCCGAAGACCTATCCATCCAGCCCCCTCTTTCATGCGTTCTCTCCCGAACCGTCCCTGCGCGCACGCGCTCTTGCCGTACCTCCTGGCCGTCTGCACCCTCACGACGGCTCCGGCCCGTGCCCAGGAGGCCCCCCTCCCCAACCCGGCGATCCGCGAAGCGCCGGCGCTCCGCTTCGAGCACCTTTCGCTCGAGGACGGCATGGCCCAGGGCACCGGCAACTCCATCATGCAGGACCGCGAGGGCTACCTGTGGATCGCCACGCAGGGCGGCCTCCACCGCTACGACGGACACACCTTCAAGGTCTACGCCAACACCCCGTTCGACACCACCTCGCTCTCGGCCAGCTGGGGGTGGAGCGCCACCGAAGCCGCCAACGGCGACTTCTGGGTCGCGACCGAAGGCGGCGGCCTCAACCACATGGACCGCGCAACCGGAACCTTCACCCATTACCGCCACGCCCCCGACGACAGCACCAGCCTCTCCAGCGACCGCGCCTTCTACGCGCTGGAGGACCGCCGGGGCGACCTCTGGGTAGCCACGCTCACTGCCGGCCTCAACCGCATGCGCGCCGGCGAAGACGGCCGCTTCACCCACTACCGCCATGACGGAGACGACCCGGCGAGCCTGTCGAGCGACGTGCTTTTCGGCATCACCGAAGATCCCGGAGGCGATATCTGGGTCAGTTCCGCCAACGGCCTCAACCGGATCGACCCGGAGACCGAGGCCATCACGCGCTATCTCTACGATCCCTCGGGGAACCCCGGCTACCGGGCCCCGCAGAACGTCATCAGCGCCTGGTTCCCTCCCGACGCGCCGGGCGTGGCCTGGCTGGCCACGGGCAACGGCCTCGTGCGGCTCCACACCGACACCGGCGCGTACGAGCGCTTCCTCCTCGCGCCCGACCGGGCGCCCGAGAACCTGATCCATCAGGTCGTCCCGGACCCGTCGGCCCCCGGCATCCTGTGGGTGGCCGGCCCCGGCCCCGGCCTGGCGCGGTTCGACATTCAGGCAAAGACCTTTACCCCGTACCGACACGACCCGCGCGACCCCCACAGCCTGGCCGACAACAACGTGCAGTCCCTCCTGGTCGATCGCTCGGGGACGATGTGGGTCGGCTATGCCAACCAGGGCATCAGCGCGTTCAACCCCGGCGCGGTCAACTTCGCCCACCTCCGCCACGACCCCGACGACCCGGCCAGCCTCTCGCCCGGAAACGTGTGGGGCGTCTATGAGGACCAGGAAGGCACGCTCTGGGTGGGCACGGCTAACGGCATCCGCACATGGCTCACCCGGTTCGATGCCGCCACAGGCCGCGTGACCCGGTATACCCATGACCCGAGCGACCCGACAACCCTCCTGCCGGGCCTCTACTGGGCCTTCGCCGAAGACGCCGACGGCCACCTCTGGACCGCCGGCAACGGCGCCGGAGGGCTGAACCGCTTCGACCGAGCCACCGGGCGCGTGACGCGCTTCCGGCCCGATGGACACCGCATCGGCGGGGTCTTCGCGCTGATTCCCTCCCGCGCGCATCCCGGCGTGCTCTGGGTGGGGCACAACCGGGGACTGGACCGTTTCGACTCCGCCACCGGGCGCTTCACATCCCTCCCCATGCATCCACCCGACGGAGGAGACGATCCGGTGGTACTGAGCCTGATCGAGGACCCCGCCGGCATCGTGTGGGCCGGCACGGCCGGCAAGGGCCTCGCGCGCATCGATCCCACGGCGGGGGGGGGGAAAGAAGTGGTGACGTGGGCCGCCGACTACGATCCGCACGACACCACCTCCATCAGCGACCCGCGCGTACAGAGCATCGTCATGCGTGAAAAGGAGCCCGGCATCCTGTGGCTGGGCACCTTCAACGGCGGCCTCAACCGCTTCGACACCCGCACCGGCAAGGCCACGCATTATCTGAAGGAAGACGGACTGGCGGACAACGTCATTTACGGCATCCTCGTCGACGACGCCGGAACGCTCTGGATCAGCACCAACGGCGGCATCAGCAACTTCGACCCCGACACCGATACGTTCCGCAACTACGGCCTCGACGACGGCCTGATGGCCCTCGAATACAACCAGAACGCCTACGGAAAGGGCAAGGACGGCACGCTCTATTTCGGCAGCGGCAACGGCGTGACGGCCTTCTCGCCCGAGCGGCTTCGCACCAACACCATCCCGCCGCAGGTGGCCCTGGAAGATTTCAAGCTGTTCAACGAATCGGTGGCCGTGGGGCCGGATTCTCCGCTGAAGAAGCCGCTCGCCGATACGGACCTCATCACGCTTCGCCACGATCAGAACGAGATCACGTTCGACTACGTGGCGCTCCACTTCGCCAACCCGGCGAAGAACACCTATGCCTACCGCCTCGAAGGCTACGACCCGGACTGGGTGGCCGCGGGCACGCATCGGTCGGCCACGTACACCAACCTGCCGCCGGGCGACTACACCTTCCGCGTGAAGGCCGCCAACGCCGACGGCGTGTGGAACGAGGCGGGCGTCTCGGTCGGGCTCGTCGTCACGCCGCCGTGGTGGCGCACGTGGTGGGCCTACCTCGGGTATGCCCTGATGCTCGGCGGACTCGTCTACGGGGTGGACCGCACGCAGCGGCGTCGGCTCCGGAAAAAAGAGACCGAACGGGCGCAGATCCGCGAGGCCGAGATCCGCGCCGAAGCCCAGCAAAAACGGCGCGAGGAGGCCGAACGCCTGAGCGAAATCGGCCGCGCCATCACCTCCACGCTCTCCATCCGTGAGATCATCGACACCGTCTACGAGAACGTCAACGCCCTCATGGACGCCGCCGTCTTCGGCATCGGCATCTACAACGAAAAGCGGGGCCGCATCGATTTCCCGGCGAGCAAGGAGCAGGGCGAGACGCTGCGTCCCTTCTTCTACCGGGTGGACGATCCGGATCGCTTCGCCGCGTGGTGCTTCAACCACCGCAAGGAGATCATCATCAACGACTACGAGACCGAGTACCGGCAGTACGTGAGCCGGGACCTGCCGCCGGTGGAAGGCGGCTCGCCAAAGTCGGTGCTCTATCTGCCGCTGATCCATCACGACCGGGTCGTCGGCGTCATCACGGCGCAGAGCTTCAAGCAGAACGCCTATACCGACTATGCCGTGAGCATCCTGCGCACGCTGGCCACCTACGCCGCCATCGCCCTCGACAACGCCGCCGCCTACCGCAAGCTGGGCAACACCGTAGAGGAGTTGAAGACGACCCAGGCGCAGCTCGTGCAGTCCGAGAAGCTCGCCTCGCTCGGGCAACTCACCGCCGGCATCGCCCACGAGATCAAAAACCCGCTCAACTTCATCAACAACTTCGCCGAACTCAACGAAGAGCTCGCCGACGAGGTCGTCGAAGTGCTCGAGGCCGGCGACACCGAAGAGGCCCGCGCCATCCTCGACGACCTCAAGGTCAACGCCGCCCAGATCGCCAAGCACGGCAAACGGGCCGACGGCATCGTGCGCGCGATGATGCAACACGCCCGCAGCAGCGGCGGCGAGCGCGAGACGGTGGACGTGAACCCGTTCGTGGAGGAATACCTGAACCTGGCCTACCACGGGCAGCGCGCCCGCGTGCCGGGCTTCAACGCAGACCTCGTGACGGACTTCGCCGAGGACGTGGGCACGGCGCAGATGATGCCGCAGGAGATGGGCCGGGTGCTGATCAACCTGCTCGGCAATGCCTTTGACGCCGTCTACGAATACGCCGCCTCGCAAAACGGGCAGTACGCGCCGAAGGTGACCGTCGCGACGCGGCGGGTGGGCGAGGCCGTGGAGATCCGCGTGGCGGACAACGGCCCGGGCATCCCGGAGGACGTGAAGGCCCGGATCTTCGAGCCGTTTTTCACGACGAAGCCGACGGGCTCGGGGACGGGCCTGGGGCTGAGCCTCTCGCACGACATCGTGACGCAGGGGCACGGCGGCATGCTCGCGGTGGAGAGCGTGCCGGGCGAAGGAGCGGCGTTTGTCGTCACCGTGCCGGGATGAACACATGACCCGTTTCTCCCGGAAACGACGTTTGTACAGGGGAAGGGCCTTTCCAATGTTCCTGCCGGCTCTCGACGCTCCCGTTCATCCAATCGAAACCGCCATGAGCCTCTACGTCAAAGACACCTATCACGCCACAGTCATCGGCATCTCGGGGAAATTTCTCGGCAGCCTCGAAGGCGATCGTTTCAGGAGCATGCTCGATGACTGCAAATCGCAGGGGAAAACGCGCCTGGTCCTCGACCTTGCCGAGACCGACCTGATGGACTCGACGGCCATCGGCCTGCTCATTGCCGGCCTCACCTCCATGCGGCGCGTCGGCGGCGACATTCGTCTGGCCAACATGAAGAAGCGCATCCGCAACCTCTTTCTGATGACGCGGCTGCTCGGGCCCGTCTTTGCGAGCTACGATTCGCTCGAATTGGCTGCGGCGAGTTATCAATCCCCGTCCGTCGAAGCCTGAGCGGAGACGATCAACTCATCCGGCGCATGATCCGCCGGGGCGAGGGGGATCGAACGCGCGGATCGGAGCACCTCGTACGGGGCGTCATGCCGGGGCGGTCATGCGTTCGGGCTCGCGGTGAAGCGAGAAGCCGGGCGCACTGTAGCATTGCGGGGAGGCCGTGCCCATGAGGAGGCCGACGGCCGGCCGGTGTGGCGCTTCGAGCACCCGCATCCGGTTGGCGATGACGGTTTGCGCCGCTCACCCGGCATGCTCATCCGGGGACGTCCGCGGGGGCAGGCAGCACCGTTCGAGCGCAGCCACGAGCATCTGAAGCTGAAGCGGCTTGCTCACGTAATCGTCCATGCCCGCTTCGATGCATTGCCGTCGATCCGACTCCATGGCGTTGGCCGTGAGCGCGATGATGTGCGGTCCTGCCTCCGGCCCGCGACTCGCCCGGATGCGCCGCGTGGCTTCGAGGCCGTTCATCACGGGCATCTGCACATCCATCAGCACCACATCGTACGGCGCCTTCTCGAGCGCCCGAAGCACCTCCTCACCGTTCACGGCCACATCGGCGCGGTAGCCGAGGCGTTCGAGCAGGCGGAGTATCACGCGCTGATTGACCAGATTGTCCTCGGCCACGAGGATTCGCCGGGGCATGCGTCGTCCCATCTCCGGGTCAAACGCGGTGCGCCGCGAGGGACGGCGCGAGATGGGCTCAGAGGCGTCAAAAGCGGCGACGAGGGCGTCGTAGAAGTCGGCGCGACGAACCGGCCTCGACACGGGATACGTGCCCGGCACTGCCTTCGTGTCGATGCGGCGGCAGAGGTCGTTGAGCAGGATGAGCGGCGTCCGGCGACCTTTGGGATGGAGACGGAGCACCTCGATGACCGAAAGGCTATCGAGGTCTTTCAACCCCATGTCGAGCACGATGGCGTCGAAGACCGGCGCTTCGCTGATGAGACGGAGCGCCTCCTTCCCCGCACCGACGGCCAGCGGTTCCACTCCCCACGCTCCGGTCATCTCCACGAGCGCCGTGCGCGCCGCCTCGTTGTCGTCGACGAGGAGCACGCGGCGACCGGCGAGCGGGCGCGTCTCCCCCGCTTCGGCCCCGGCTTCGACGGGCTCGGCGCGGAAGCTGAAATGGAACGTCGAGCCTTTGCCCTCCTCGCTTTCCACCCAGATCTCCCCGCCCATTTTTTCACACAGGCGCTTCGAGATCGCCAGCCCCAGCCCGGTGCCGCCGTACTTGCGCGTCGTGGAGTCGTCGAGCTGCGAGAAGGCTTTAAAGAGACGATCCCGCCGATCCTCCGCGATGCCGATCCCGGTGTCGCGCACGGCCACGTGCAAGAGCAACCCCTCGCCTTCCGAAGCGAGATCCACCGTCATCTCCACCTCGCCCTCGTCCGTGAACTTGATCGCGTTTGAAAGCAGATTGACCGCGATCTGCCGCAGTCGGGTCGCATCTCCCCGGATACGCCGGGGCACGTCCGGAGCGATGTGGAGGGCCAGGTCGAGTTCTTTTTTGCAGGCCCGCACCGCCACCACGTCCATGGCCGACTCCAGGCACGCAACCAGATCGAAGGGGAACGACTCGAGCTTGACCTGACCGGCTTCGATCTTCGAGAAGTCAAGGATTTCATTGATGAGCGTGAGGAGGCTCTCACCGCTGGCGCGGATCGTCTCGACGCATTCCGCCTGCTCGTCGTTCAATTCCATATCGAGCAGGAGACTCGTCATACCGATGACGCCGTTCATAGGCGTGCGGATCTCGTGACTCATATTGGCGAGGAAGGCGCTTTTGGCATGCGTCGCCGCTTCCGCTTTCTCTTTTTCCCGCGCGAGGTCGCGCACGGTAGCTTCGAGTTCGGCAGCGTTCCGCCGGAGTTCGTGCGTTCGCGCCCGCACGGCCTGTTCGAGCTCCATCGCCCGCCGCTCATACTGACGAATGCGGAGCCGGAGCGCTCCCCCGAGCCCGACGAAAAGCAACAGCCCGATGATCACATAAAACCACGGCTCCTGATAAAAGTACGGCTCCAGATAAATGCTCAGCGCCGCGCCATCCGCGCTCCACCCGCCCGCCGCGTCCCCGGCGATCACGCGAAACTGGTAGGGGCCGGGCGAGAGGCTGGTATAATAGGCCGTCCGGCGTGTGCCCGCCGTCGTCCAACCCGCATCGTAGCCGTCGAGCCGGTACCGGAAGCGCATCTTCTCCGGCGACCTGAAGCTGAGCGCGGTGTAATGGATCTCGAGCTTGTCCTCTCCCGGCGGCACGACGATTTTGCCCGCGTGCACATCCATCTCGGTATCCCCCACGATCACCCGCTCGATGACCACCGGCAATCCTTCGGAGCTGTACCGCAGGTCTTCTCGCTGCACCTCCACCGCCCCCGACATCGTCGCGAACCAGAGCTTGCCGTCTCGGCTTTTCCAGGCGGCGGGCTGCGCGGCATTGCCCTCCACGCTTCGCAGCCCGTCTTCCTTGCCGAAGGCGACGGCGCGCACCGCGCCCTGCGCGCCCCGAGCGAAGGCATTGAGCTCCGCTTTGGAGACGAAATACAGCCCCCGGTTGCTGCTGATCCACAGACGGCCCTCGTCATCTTCGAGGATGCCGTGCACCACATCGTCAAAGAGCCCATCCGCTTCGGTGATGACCGCGAACCCTTCATCCGAGAAGCGCGTGAGTCCCTTTCCGTAGCTTCCGAGCCAGAGCACGCCGTCCGTGTCTTCGAAGATGGTGGTGACGAAGTCGTCGGCCAGCCCGTCGGCGGTCGTATAGGTGGTGAAGACGCCGTCCTCGAAGCGCGTCAGCCCGCCGCCGCGCGTGCCGATCCAGAGGTTGCCCTCCCGGTCCTCGTGAAACGTCCACGGGGTATTGCTCGGCAGGCCGTCGGCGGTGGTGTACGTGGTGAAGACGCCCTCCTCGAAACGCTGCAGGCCGCCGCCGTTCGTGCCGATCCACAGAACGCCGTCGCGGGTCGCATAGAGGGCCCGGACGAAATCGTTGCCGAGGCCGTCGGCCGTCATATAGTTGGTGAAGACGCCGTCTTTGAAGCGCGCCAGCCCCGTGCGCCTCATGCCGATCCAGAGCGCGCCCGTCCGGTCTTCGCACAGCGCCCAGATCGAGTTGCCCGCCAGCCCGTCCGCCTCCGTATACACGCGCAGTTCGCCGTCCTTCAGGCGCGCCAGCCCGCCGTTCATCGTGCCGATCCACATGCTGCCGTCGCTTGCTTCGAGGATCGGCCGGACGCGATCGTCGCCGAGGCCCTCGGGAGCGCCCCAGACGGAGAAGCGGCTGTTTTTGAGCCGATTGAGGCCGCCGCCGAGCGTTCCGACCCACAGGTTGCCCTCCCGGTCCTCGAGGATCGACCAGACGACGTCGCCGGAGAGTCCGTCCCGGGTCGTGTACGTGTCGAAGCGTCCCTCCCGCAGGCGCGTCAGCCCGCCGCCGTCGGCGCCGATCCAGAGCGTTCCCCGGCTGTCTTCATAGATCGTGTTGACATAATCGTAGGAGAGGCCGTCGGCGGTCGTATAGGTGGTGAAGACGCCGTCCTCGAAGCGCGCCAGTCCGCCGCCGCGCGTGCCCATCCACAGCCGTCCCTCGTGGTCCTCGCGGATGGTCCATACGACGTTGCTCGGCAGGCCGTCGGCGGTCGTGTACGTGGTGAAGACGCCGTCCGCATACCGCCCTGCGCCGGCGCCGTTCGTGCCGATCCAGAGGGCGCCGCTCCGGTCCACGTAAAGCGCCACCACGGCGTCGCCCGGCAGGCCGTCGGCGGCGGTGAACGGCGTGAACACGCCGTCCTGAAGACGCACGAGGCCCTTGCCCTGTATGCCGATCCACAGGGCCCCGTCAGCCCCCTCGGCGAGGGCCGTGATGAAGTTTCCGCCGAGCCCATCCTCCGCCGTATAATTCCGAAAGACGCCGTCCCGATAGGCGATGAGCCCCCCCGTTTGCGTGCCGATCCAGAGCGTTCCTTCATGATCTTCCAGAAGGACATACACCACGTTGTCGCGGAAAGCGGGCGTGTTCTTCCGGTCGAAAACGGTGAAGCGATCGCCGTCGAAACGCGCGAGTCCCTCATACGTCCCCATCCAGAGGTAGCCGTCTCGTGTCTGCACCAGGGCATTGACGGAGTTCTGCGGCAGCCCCTCGTCCGTGGTCCAAACGTCATGCGCATACCGGGAGATGTCCCGGTCGGGATTGAGTCCCTGCGCCCGGCTCTCCCCCGCGAAAGCGAGCGCGAACGACATCAGAAGCAGAACGAACTCCAACCAAGCCGGCGTTCGCCGGGCGGAGAAACGGGTGAACGATGTCATCAGGAAAAGATTGCAATGGGTGAAGGCGGCGAATATATAGTCAATTCCGACGCCGTTCTCGCCCGTTCACCCGCTTTTTTCGGAAAAATGGGATTATCTCCCATGCGCGCGCGCCAGAAACGGGCTTCCGGCGCGCCATCGCGCGCGCGCCGCCGCCGGGAAACACGAAAGAGCGGAGGACGGCGTCCCCGCAGTTCCTGCCGGAGAGGAATATTTTCCGTAAAAAGGGAACGGAACGTAGTCCGCCGCCCCTTCGTTCGTGTGAGCACGCTCGCGCTCACGTCCCTGTCGAAGCCGGAACCGCTCCGTGCCTCGGCGCCCACCCGGAGATCCTTTCGCATGAAAATCGCGCTTGCCCAGATCAACCCGACCGTCGGGGACCTGCGGGGCAACGCCCGCCGCATTGTGGAGACCGCCCGCCGCGCTCGCGCGCAGGGGGCCGACCTCGTCATCTTCCCCGAACTCTGCGTGACGGGCTATCCCCCGCTCGACCTCCTCGAGAACCCCTCCTTCATCGAAGCCGTACAGCGCACACTCGACGGGATCGCGCGCGCGGTCCCTGCGGATACGGGCCTCATCGTGGGCGCGCCCGTGCCCAACCCCGACCGCGTCGGCAAGCGGCTCTACAACACGGCGCTCCTCTTCGAAAACGGCGACCTCGTCGACTCCGTCCGAAAGACCCTGCTCCCGACCTACGATGTCTTCGACGAGTACCGGTACTTCGAGCCGGCCAGGGAGCGACACGTGGTCGTCTGGCGCGGCCGGCGCCTCGGCCTCCACATCTGCGAGGACATGTGGAATAACGAGGAGTATGCCGACTATCACCTCTACGAGGAAAACCCCGTCGATGAGCTCGCGGCGATGGGCATCGACCTCTTCGTGAACATCAGCGCTTCGCCGTTCTCGCTGGGCAAACATGCGCTTCGGAACGGCATCGTCGAGGAAATATGCCGGGAGCACGGGGCGCCTTTCGTGCTCGTCAACCAGGTGGGCGCCAACACGGAAGTGATCTTCGACGGCGACAGCCGCGTCCACGCCGCCGACGGCACGCGGCTGCTTTGCGCGCCGTCGTTCGAGGAGGCCCTCCTCCTCTGGGACACCGAGGTCGAGACCGGCCCTTGCCCGCTCCGGCACGACGACGCCGCCGACCTCCACGACGCGCTCACGCTCGGCATCTGGGACTATTTCCACAAGACGGGCGCCTTCGACAAGGTCATCGTCAGCCTCTCCGGCGGCATCGACTCGGCGGTGACGTGCGCCCTTGCCGTAGACGCCCTCGGCCCGGAGCGCGTCCGCAGCGTGACGATGCCCTCGCCCTATTCTTCGCCCGGCTCCGTGGAGGACTCGCTCGCGCTTGCCGAAAACCTCGGCATCCCGTGCCCCGTCATCCCCATCACGCCCGCCGTCGAGGCGTTTCAGAAGATGCTCGAGGACTCGTTCCGGGGAACCGAGCCGGGCACGGCGGAGGAGAACATTCAGGCGCGCGTGCGGGGCGTGACGCTCATGGCGCTTTCGAACAAGTTCAACTATCTCGTCCTTTCGACGGGCAACAAGAGCGAGATGTCCGTCGGGTACGCCACGCTTTACGGAGACATGAGCGGCGGGCTGGCGGTCCTCTCGGACGTGTACAAGACGCAGGTGTACGAGCTCGCGCTGCACATCAACGAGCGCGCCGGGCGGGCGGTCATCCCCACAAGCACGATCATGAAGCCGCCCTCGGCGGAGCTTCGCCCCGGCCAGCTCGACACCGACGCGCTCCCGCCATACCCCGTCCTCGACGAGATCCTTCGCCTCTACATCGAAGAGCGCCTCGACCTCGACGCCATCGTGGACGCCACCGGGCACGCGCCGGAGTTCGTGCTCCGCATCCTTCGCATGGTGGACCGGAACGAGTACAAACGGCGGCAGGCGCCGCCCGGTCTCCGCGTCAGTTCGAAGGCGTTCGGTCTCGGACGTCGGCTGCCCATCGTCATGCGGTGGGACCGCGAGGAGATCCGCGCCATCGCCCACGGCGCCGCGACGCCCGAAAATGCGGGCTCATAGCCGTTTTCGGCGCACGCCCCTTCCGCCGAAAACGCCCCAAACGCGAAAAGCCCGGCCAGAGGACCGGGCTTTTCGCCGTACTGCTATGCAACGTGTGAACGATTAGCCCACACGCTGAACATTGGTTGCGCTTAATCCCTTCGGGGTACGCTCCACATCATACTCAACTTCTTCTCCATCACGGAGGCCGTCGTCCCAACCGAGACCTTCTACGTTGTTGCGGTGGACGAAAACGTCTTTGCTTCCGTCGGAGGGTTCAATGAAGCCGAAGCCTTTTTCAGCATTGAACCACTTTACTTTACCGTGTGCCATAGTACCTTGGGTGTCTTCACTGAGCATGCCTGACATAACCAACCTGGAGCATCCCGAAGAGACAGAGTCGTCCCAAAGAGACCGATCGAAAGGGGGAATGGAGGCGAGACAGTGATGTGTATAAAGGATGTTAAGAGAGTCAGCGAACCAGCCATGGAGAGCGAGGTTCCCGTCGAGGAAAGATTTGTTCGGAAAAGACGACGGGGCGCCCCGATCAGCCTGATTCCGCACCTCCCGGCTCGCCGTTCCCGAGGACGGCTGAAGCGCCTCCTCGGGAGGCGTCCCGCTTCAGCGCCGCACCGCGACGAGCACTTCGGAGGGCATCCCAAAACGCACGACCGTCGCACGATGCCGCACGTCCCATATCCCTCCGACGTACGTTTCGAGCGCGATGGGACGACAGCCGCCCACGAGCGCCGGACTCATGCGGCGCAACAACGTCCACCCTTTCATGACAAGCTTCGACGCGAGGGTGGTTCCGCGCGTGAGGCTCGCGAGGCCGAGCCGCCCGCCCGGTTCGAGGACGCGATGCGCCTCGGAAAGGAGCGTCCGGATGTCCTCTGCGCCCAGCAGATCCAGCACGTAGGTCGAGAGGAAACGGTCCACGCAGGCGTCGGGGAGGTCCAGGCGGGGCGCGCCGTCGGTCAGTCGCACCCCGGCGCGATCCCCGAAGGGCGCCAGCCGCCTCCGCGCCAGCGCGACCATGGTGGCGCTGACGTCTACACCAAGATAGCGCGCGCGCTCCGGGAGGCGTTCCCGCATCAGGGTTTCCGCAAGCCGGCCCGTCCCACAGCCGAACTCGCACACGCTGCGCGCCTCATCGAGCGCCATGTGACGGAGCATCTCCTCGACGGCGTCGTCTTCGTAAAAGCGCTGTCGGTCCTGCCATGCGCCAAAGCGGTCATAAAAGGCACGCGCCTGTTCGTGACTGAAAAGGGCGTCGCGCATCGGCCTTCCCGTTGGGCGGATTCTACAAGTTCAGGTATAAACGCAGCGGGGCGCAGCCGGGCTCCCGAAAGCGCCGCCTTCTCTCATTTTACCCATAACCAGACCCTTATTCCCAACCCCCGGATGAAGCTCACGAGGATGCTTTTCCAATCCCGGCTCCACCCTCGAAGCGGTCATTTAAGCTCATTTGGAGAATGCCTGTTCATTGAGACAATCCTTGCTCCCGCTCCCGATCGAGAACCGGATTTTGTCTTTTTCGACATCTTCAGGGAGGGTCGGCATAAATACCGACCTTCCCCCATGCGCGATGGACTTCGCCCGGCTCCGCGCAAACAAAGCGGGGCATGAAGGGTTTGAGGGATCTCCACGTTCGATGTATTCGATTTTTCCTCGATAAGCCGTTCTCCCATGTCTGTTCGTCTTTTGATTTCCGTTGCCTGGCTGATGGTTTTTGCGTGTTCGAGCAGCCACAACGTCGAGCCGGAGCCCTCATCCGATGTGCTTCTTCCGGCGCCTGAAACCCCGACGTTCGGCCCACGCGAGGATCGGGGGCTCGTCGCATACGACGAGATCCGCGAGGCTTCCGGGCTCGTCGCAGGGCAGGTAAATGAAGGGGTGCTCTGGACGCACAACGACTCGGGCGACGAAGCTCGTCTGTTCGCTATGGGCATGCATGGAGAACACCGGGGGGTCGTCCACCTGGCCGGGATCACGGCGGTGGACTGGGAGGACATCGCCATCGGGCCGGGTCCGGAGCATGGACGCGCCTACCTCTACGTGGGCGACCTCGGCGACAACCTCCGGGTGCGTGACGTGAAATACGTCTACCGTCTCCCCGAACCCCGCCTCCCACATTCGGGAGCACCCATCGACACGACGATCTCCGACGTGGAAACGATCATGCTCCGCTACCCCGACGGCCGCCTTGACGCCGAGACGCTCCTCGTCGAGCCCTCGACCGGAGATCTGTACGTCGTCACCAAGCGGAGCACGACGGTCAACGTCTATCGTGCTCCCTTTCCACAGCCGACCTCCACGCCGATCATGATGGAGAAAGTGACGACCCTGACGCTCGATCCCGTACCGGGCATGGGGAGTCCCGGACAGGGCGCGGTGGGCGGCGACATCTCCCCTTCCGGCCTTGAAACGCTGGTCAAGACGTATACGAAAGTGTTTTTGTGGACACGAACCGATCCGAATGCTCCGTTGTTTTCCCGCGCTCCCACGGCGGTTTCCTACACCGTCGAGCCGCAGGGGGAGGCCGTTGCCTGGGCCGCCGACGGAAGCGGCTTTTTCACGCTGAGCGAAGAACGGAACGACATTCCCGCCCGCCTCTACTTCTACCCGCGCCGATCTGCCCCATGAGCTCAGCCCCCACGCTCAGCGACGCGCACCTGCGCGCTTTCAGGCAAGCGATGATGGCCTGGTTTCGCCGATCCGCCCGAGAAATGCCGTGGCGGAGCACGAACGATCCATATCCTATCTGGATCTCCGAGATCATGCTCCAGCAGACCCGCGTCGATCAGGCGACGCCGTATTATTACCGCTTCATCGAAGCGTTTCCAACCGTTCACGCCCTCGCTTCAGCCTCCCTCGACGACGTGCTCCGACTCTGGGAAGGACTCGGCTATTATTCCCGCGCGCGCAATCTCCACCGGGCTGCCCGTATGATCGTCGATGACTTCGAGGGACGCTTTCCCGATACGTATGCCGAGGCCCGAAAACTCCCCGGCGTCGGGCCCTATACGGCGGCGGCGGTGCTTTCGATCGCCTTTGGCCGGCCCCACGCCGCCCTCGACGGCAACGTGACGCGCGTGCTCACCCGCGTCTTCTCCATCCCTGCAGACACCCGGTCTCACGCCGTCCGCAAGCGCCTTCAAACCCTCGCCGACGCCCTCCTCGACCACTCGCGCCCGGGAATATTCAAC
>JALSSK010000056.1 GCA_026984335.1 Rhodothermales bacterium | reverse complement strand
GAGGCGATGATGGAACTCGGCGCGACCGTCTGCACACCCTCCGCGCCCGGATGCCCGGCCTGCCCGCTCCGAGAGGTCTGCGGCGCGTTTGCCGAAGGGGCTCCCGAAGCCTATCCCGTGCGTTCGAAGAGAGCGCCACGCCCCCATTTCGACGTCGCCGTCGGGCTGATCTTCAATGCCTCGGGCGAGGTGCTCATCCAGAAACGCCCGGAAGACGGCCTCCTCGGCGGGTTATGGGAGTTTCCGGGCGGCAAGGTAGCGCCCGGCGAGACGTTCGAAGCAGCCTGCCGGCGCGAAGTGCGGGAAGAACTCGGCATCGACGTGGCGGTGGAATCGGCCTTTCACCGGCTTTCCCATGCCTATACGCATTTCAAGATCACGCTTCACGCCTTCCGGTGCCGTCACGTCGCGGGCGTCCCGCAAGCCCTCGAAGGGCAACCCGTGCGGTGGGTCGCCGTCGAGGCCCTGCCGGAGTACGCCTTCCCCCGCGCCAATCGCCGCCTCATCGAACGCCTGATGGACGAACGTCGCAACCCCTCACACTTTGTTTGAAGCATGCCCGCGCCTTGCGCCTCGCTCGCGAAAGCGCGGGCTTTTCGTTTCCCCCTCTTCTCCGTACATTGCCCTCCACGTCCATTTGCCCTCACCCGAAAACATGGATTTCGAAAACGTATTCTGGCTCTTCCTGCTCGTCGCCTATCTGGTGTTTCAGGTGCTCGGAAAGAAACGTCGGCAGAAGAAACCGCTTCCCCTTCCCGAGGGGGAAGTCCCCCCCGCGAGAACGGAAAAGCGCCACACCCTCGAAGAGGCGCTTCGTGAGATCCGGCAGGCCCTCGGCGCCGAGACGCCCCGGCACGCACCGGAACCCGCCCTCGCCCTCCCGAAAAAAACCGCGCCACGAGCGCGTGCCTCCTCTCCGAAACCCTCTCCGCTCCCCGGTCCGGCTAACGCGGTCCCGTCTTTCCTCGGCCGACCGACTCCTCAACCGATCCCGGTCTCCCGACTCCGGAAACATCTCCGCGAGACCGACTCCGCGCGTGAAGCCATTCTCCTCACCGAAGTTCTCGGCGCGCCGCTGAGCCGTCGGCGCCGATAACCAGAAAAAAAGCCCCTCCGGTGATCCGGAGAGGCCTGAAAACGATCATTGCCTTCGGTTAAATCGCCTCTTCCGGCGTCTCGCCGCCTTTCTTGAAAAGGGCTGCGCCAATGGCCCCGCCGATGGCTCCGAAGACGGCATAGATGATCAGGTTTGCACCGTACCACTGCGACTTCAGATAGTTGGAGATCGTGACCGGCTCGTTCAATTTTGCAATGGCCTCCTCATACTGCTCGGCCGGCATGTTCTCTCTAAACCGTTCAAGCATGAATTCCGCGACGACCTGATCGGCGCGAATGCCCATCTTCATGAGGATAAAGTTCAGCACGAAAGCGATCAGCCCTCCCACGACGGCAGCCATGGCCCCGATGGATGCTCCCTGTCCGGCGGGAATCGTCAGGTCGTACGTATCGGTGTAGTGCCAGACGGACACGACGGCCCCGATCAAGACCCCCGCACAACACGCCATGTTGATGAGACCGAGGTACGAAGTGCTCAGAAGACCCACTACGAGCCCGCCGAGAAGAATCGATTGTTGTTTGCTTTGCATAGTTTTTCCGGTTGAAGGAGGTTCGGACGCATCGCCGGAACACACATCCCCCCTCTTTGCCGATGCGAAACACGCGGAAGGGAGATAGAAAATAGCAAGCGGCCCGTGGAAAGAAAAGCGTGCCGGACGCCCCGGGTATCCGTTTCCGTGGACAAGGTCCGCTCATGCTTCCTGCTCCGGAGGAACGCGCGTCCGGGCGACTCTGGAGAGAACGATCTCGATCACGCCCCGCGCGACGAAGTACCCCGCCACGATGCCGAAGACCAGTCCCGTGAGCAACCGGCTGTGCGGGGTGTTTGTCCAGAAGCCGAGCACGTCGCCGAGCCAATCTATGCTGAGCGGAACCAGCGAAGCGGCCAGCACCACCGGCGCACGGCGATACAGGAAGGCATCCCAACGGTGCATGACGAGGAAGGCGACGACGGCCAGGAACAGCCCCCAGTAGATGCCATAGCATCGGTGGCAGACCGCCAGCGCCACACCGTCGATCCGGGGAGAACGATCCGGGAGTTGATGGCAGACCCCCGAGAAACCCGTCATGAGGAGCGAGCGCGTGGAGGCTCCCACGAAGGGCGGCAACGTCACCAGCACGACGAGCAGTCCCGTGAACACGAGCGCGAGCATCCACCCCCACCAGAACCGAGACCGCGCCGCCTCTCCGTATTCCAATTTGGGCATTCCGATCTTGAACGCTCCGAAGCGTCGACCCGAGGGAAGGTCTATCATGGGTGCTCTCGGCCGTTCATGGAAAATTAATGCGCTTATCGGGGCTATTCAGGTCGATTTCGCGCCTGTCCCTTACCCGCTACACGGAACAGCCGCCGAGCGGGCCGGTTTATACGCAGCGGTTCATCTTCGGATGCATTTTTTTTGCCCCGCAGGTTGGCACTCCCCACGGGGAAGTGCTAACAACTCGAAATCACCACCCCTCTTTTCAAGCGTTACATCGACCTAAGCAGGAGGTACATCATATGTCCATCAAACCGCTCGGAGACCGCGTCGTGGTCAAGCCGGAACCCGCCGAAGAAAAAACGGCGAGCGGCCTCTTTATCCCCGACACGGCCAAAGAGAAGCCCCAGCGCGGGACGGTCGTTTCCGTCGGTCCGGGGCGCGTCGAGAACGGCACGAAGATCGACATGAC
>JALSSK010000055.1 GCA_026984335.1 Rhodothermales bacterium | reverse complement strand
GCGATCCGCGCTTCTTCGAATTGCTCGGCATCGATCCGGCGGAGGAGACGGTGGTGGGGCTGTTCTGGTACGGCTATCCCGCCGAGCAGCCGGAGAAGAGGCGCCGGCCCGTCGCCGAGGTGCTGAAAAGGCTGCCGTGACGTTCGGGCTAAAACATCCTAAAACATCAGGCGGAAGTCGAGGCGGGGGAGGCTCGCGTCGGGCGGGGGCGGGCCGAGCGTGAGTGAGAGGCGGGCGCCGCCGTTCGTGCGGTTGGCGGCGCGGACGGCGAAAAGCCCGGCAATGATCCGGTTGCTCACGAGCGCGGCGAGGAACACGAAGCGGCGGTTGCGAAGCGTTTCGGAGTCGCTCCGCAGGCGGCGGAAGTTCTGGAAGTCCTCCTCCGTCTCCCACGCCCACTGGAAGGAGCGCTCGCTCACGTAGTCGAGTTGGTCCCAGGCGCGGTTGCGAAGCTGCACTTCGAGGTATTCGTCCGAGGAATGGAAGGCGGCGAGGTTGAGGAAGAAGGTCCGGTCCTTGCCTTCGACCTCGGCGTGTGCGCGCGTGGCGGCGAGCGTCTCGAAGCTTTGCACGAGTGAGTTTCGCCGCCATTCCGTGCCGATCAGCCCGAGCCACAACCCGGCGTCGGCGAAGGCGAAGAGCGTCCCGCCGCCGCCCCACCTTCCGTTCTGCGCATACCGGTGCCCGAGGCCCGGGAAAAGGAGGCTCATCGCGAAGGCTTTTTGCGGAGATTTCGGGCGCACCGTCTCCGGGATGGGTCGCTCTTGCGCCGAGGCGGAAGAGGCGCAGACGAGGATCAGGATGAGCGCGAAAAGGCCTTTTTTCATGAAGAGAAGGGGAATGGCGTGTTTGGGCGGGCGATGCGCTTCACGGGTTCGGGTCCACGTCCGGTATCGGGCGTTTATCGTCCGAATGAAGCGGGAGGGATAAGAACACGGGCGTTTCGTCACCCAACATTCGCCGCTGCTTCGTATCCTGTCCCGGCCGGATCGTCCTAAGATACTTCGTCACCGTCCCCGGTTCCCATGCATTTCGACATTCACCATGCGCATCCGTGGGACCTCTCGCCGCGGGAGGCCGTCGCGCTTCAGCGGAGGCTTGCCGCCGAGGTGCGAGAGGAGCCGCTCGCCGCTCCCGTCGAGACCATCGCGGGGGTGGACGTGAGCGTGCGCGGGGACCGGGTGCAGACGGCCGTTGTGGCGCTCCGGCTGCCGGGGCTGGAGGTCGTCGATGAAGCCGTATGGCGCGGGCCGGTCGTGTTCCCGTACATCTCGGGGCTGCTGAGCTTTCGCGAGATCCCCGCCATCCTCCCGGCGCTCGAACGTCTCTCCGTGCGCCCGGACGTGTTCATGACCGACGGCCAGGGGCTCGCGCACCCGCGCCGCTTCGGGCTGGCCTGCCACCTCGGCGTGCTCCTCGACCGGCCCACCTTCGGGGTGGCGAAGACGCGGCTGTGGGGACGGTACGACGACCTCGGGCCGGAAAAGGGGGCGACGGCTCCACTCTATGACAAAGGGCGGGTCATCGGCGCGGCGGTCCGGACACGGACGGGCGTCAAGCCGGTGTTCGTGAGCGTTGGTCATCGCATCACGCTCGATGAAGCCGTCGCCCTCACGCTCGCCTGCGCGCCGAAGTACAAGATCCCCGAACCGACGCGCCTGGCCCATCATCTGAGCCGGAAAGTGTGAGGGTGGGTCAGGAGCTCGCCTTCGGTAGCGTCATTGGGCTCCCTGCGGTCTCCGCCATATGCGCCATCGGCGCGTTAGGGGTTTCCTCCCGTCGCAAGGTTCCACACCCATCCATCCACCCGAACCGTTCGGCTCGCGTTTCAGAAATCCACCCGGAGCCGCACGTTGACGGTGCGGGGCGTCAGGCGTGTCGGGATGCGGTTCCAGATGCCGGAGGCGTCGGGCACCCACGTATAGGCGACCGTGTTGATCATGTTGAAGACGTTGAGGATCTCGCCCGTGAGCTGTAGCCGCACCGGCCCGTTGAGCCCGTCGTCGAAGAGGACGAGGTTCTTCGTCAGGCCCATGTCGAAGCGGAAATAGCGGGGATAGCGGGCCGAGAAGCGGTCGCCGGGGACCTGGGCGACGAGCGAGCCGAGGCGGGGGCCGGGGATGGGCGGCGTGTACGGCAGGCCGCTCCCGAAGAGCGTGCGCATGTGGATCTTCCACGTCGGGTCGCCGGGGACGTAATCCTGCACGAAAATCGAGATGGTGTGCCGCTGATCCGTCGGGCGGGGAATGCTGCCCCGGTTGTGCGGCGTGACGAACGGCTCGACGAAACGCTCGCGGGCGACGAGGAAGCTGTAGTTGACCCAGCTTTCGAGGCCCGGCACGAACTCGCCGCGGAGCTGAAGATCGAGCCCGTACGTGTCGCCCGAAGCGTCGTTCTCGCCCGAATAGAGCACGCGGACGTTCGCGATGTCGTACGTGATGAGGTTCGACAGGCGTTTGTAGTAGGCCTCGCCCCGGAGGTAAAAGCGCTGTTTCGGGAAGAAGTACTCGACGCCGCCGACGAACTGCATCGAGCGCTGGGATTGGAGGTCGCGGTTGAGGGCGCCGAGGATGGTCTGGCCGGGCGCGGGCTGTCCCCGGAACTCGCGGTAGGTGGGCGTCTGGTAATAGAGCCCCCACGCGCCGGTGAGGGTCGTGCGCTCGTCGAGGCGATAGCGGGCCGTGAGGCGGGGAGAGACGGTGAGTTCGTCGTTGAACGAGAAGTAGTCCGCGCGCACGCCTGCGGTGACGAAGAGGCGTCCGGGCTGGTCGGCGAAGACGTCGAAGGCGTCCTGCAGGTAGCCGCCGGTCTGGTATGCGTCGAACGTGGCGGCGTCGGTGAGTTCGTTCGCCACGATGCGGACCACCTCGCCGTCGGTGGAGCGGCCCACCACGGCGGAGCCTTCGTCGAGGCGGTCCTCGAAGGTGAGGCGGCGCGCGAGCAGGCCCCCTTCGAGGCCGTGCCGCTCCGTCGAGTAGATCCACCGGCTCTGCGCGGTCCACATTTTCACGCGCACGCGGTTGTTCGCGCGGTCTTCCTGCCGGGACGTGCCCACGGGGAAGAGCCCCTCGCCGCCCTGCGGGTTGTCGCTGCCGGGATCGACCTGGAAGAGCACCGACGAGCCGCTGAGTTCGAACACCTCATCCTCGACCGTCTCGAAGTACGACGCGTCGTGCTCGATGCTCAGCTTCGGCGAGAGGCGGTCCGAGAGGCGCACCCCGGCGAAACGGGTCTCATAGCCGTCGCGTTCTTCGTTGCCGGGGTCGTAGGTGATCCACAGCGATTTCAGGTTCGACGGGGCCTGCCGGCTGTCCTGGCTGAGGGTGCCGAAAAACGTTTTGCGGGTGTTGGGATCGAGGGTGAAGGTGTGCTCGGCCCAGATGCCGAGGGCCTCGATCTCGTGTCCCGGCGCGAGCGTGAAGGCGACCATCGCCTGGAGATCCGTGAAGTCGGGGTTGTAGTTTCCCTTGAGTTCCTGGGTGGCGAAGAAGCGTCTCGGCCGCGACTTTCGCACGCCGACGAGCCATCCGAGCCGTCCGTCGAGGGCCGAGGAGCCGCCGCTGAAGCCTGCGTCGAGGAGCGAGGCGTAGGCCGAGCCCCGGAGCCGCTCGCGCGTGCGGTCCGGGCGGCGGTAGCGGACGTCGAGCGCCGAAGAGAGCTTGCCGCCGTACCGCGCCGGGAACCCGCCCGTATAGAACGTGATGCGGTCGGCCATCTCGATGTTGAGCAGACTGAGCCCCTCCTGTTCGCCCTGTCGGGGACGGAAGGGGAGGAAGACCTCGAAGCCGTTGATGAAGATGAGGTTCTCGTTGAAGCCGCCGCCGCGCACGGAGTACTGGTTCGACAGCTCGTTGTTGGTCACCACGCCCGGCAGGGCCTTGAGCGCGCGGAGGCCGTCGTTGATGGGCAACGGCATGTCCTGAACGGTGCGCGGATGGAGTTCGTACACGCCCGCCTCCTCGGGCGCGGCGCGACCCTCGACCGTCACGCCGCCCAGTTCGATGGTCGCCGCGTCGAGGCGCACGTCGAGCGTCGTGGCGCGACCACGACGTACGGAGACCGAGTCGAGCCGGGGGGTGTATCCGATGGCGGAGAAGCGGAGGAGATAGCGGCCTTCGGGAAGCCGGAGCGTATATCGGCCGTCCGTGTCCGTGGCCGTGCCGAAGTTCGTGCCGTCGACGAGGATCGTCACGCCGGGGATGGGCCGGCGGGTTTCGGACTCCGTCACGCGGCCGTTCACCTCGCCCCAGTTTTGCGCCCGCGCGCCCGGAACGAGGGCCGTGAGAAAGAGGATCAGGCAGAAGGGAGCGAAAAAACGCATGAGCGGACTACGACGGTTCGACGAGAGCAGAGGACGTGAGCGTGTAGTATCGGTCGATCGATGCGCGTTTTTCGTAGGTGACGGGAAAGCGAAAGGGGGTACGGGGTGGGGAAAACGGGACGGCCGTCAAATCGTTCCGAGACCGATCCCGGGTGCATGCTCCATCCGAGGCGCGCGTGAGGGAGAGGCCATACGCCCGGAGAACGTACGAATCGCGAATTTATCCACGGCTGTGCGCTTCGAAAAGGGCAAAGGCCGTCCCTCTCGCTCAATACGCCTTGGCGAACACTACGCGCCCTTTCGAGGGTTTCCCGGTGAGCATATCGACGCCGGGCTCTTCGGCGCGGTCGAGGGGGATGCACCGGATGGTGGCTCTGGTCTCCTCCTTGATGCGCGCTTCCGTCTCCGCCGTGCCGTCCCAGTGGGCAAGGACGAAGCCGCCTTTCTCCTCGAGCACGGTCTTGAAGGCCTCGTACGTGTCGACGGAAGTGGTGTGTTCTTCCCGGAACCGAAGGGCGCGGTCGAAGAGGTTCTGCTGGATGGCGTCGAGCGTGTCGCGGATGCGTTCGGTGAGGCCTGCCTGCGGGACGACCTCCTTCGCGCGCGTGTCCCGCCGGGCCATCTCGACGGCATCGTTCCG
>JALSSK010000054.1 GCA_026984335.1 Rhodothermales bacterium | reverse complement strand
AAGACGAGGGTGGAACGGCGAACGATGCGCATGAAGGGCGGAGCGTTGGGGGAAGGGTCGCGAGGGGCGCGTACGGGTGCGCCTTCCCTGAATCACCGGGCTCCCGGTGAGGTTCCTCAGGGGGCCGGAGGGCCGTCGTCCCGGCGCAAGCGCCCGGGCTCGTAGGCGTCCCGGCCGTTAGAAAAAAATGCCCGTCGTCCGGGAAAATGATGCCGGACGACGACCCGCTAGCGGCGCATGCGCCTCGATTTCGCAGATTCGATCCCTGGCAGATCGTTTGTATCACGGACGGACGCCCTTAATCCGTACGTGCTATGCTGCTTCGTCTTCGCAATAGTGTTGAGGCCATGAGCCGGATGGTGCGCCAGCAGGAGCGCATCGCCAACAACCTGGCCAACGCCAACACCGTCGGCTTCAAACGGGATCGGACCTTTACGCAGATCCTTAATGAAGAAATCGATGCCGAGGGCGCGCCCCGGAGCGACAAGCTCGTGCAGCAATGGGCCGACCTGGCGCCCGGCGCTTTCGAGCAGACGGGCAACCCTCTCGACGTAGCCCTTCAGGGAGAAGGGTTCTTCGAGTTGGCCGATGAGGCTTCGGGCGAGACCCGCTTCACCCGCGCGGGCCGCTTCACGCTCGATGCCGACGGCACGCTCCGGGACGTGTTCGGATACGCCGTTCAGGGAGACGGCGGGCCGATCCGGCTCTCCCTTCAGAACGGCGGCCCGATCACCATCGCCCGTGACGGCTCGATCCGGGTGGGCGAAGAGCAGGTCGGGAAGATCCGCGTGGTCACGTTCGACGACGTCGATCGCCTCCAGCGCCTCGACGGCGCCGCCTTCGACGCCGCCGGCATGGAACCCGTCGACGTGGAGACGCCGGACGTGCGCCAGGGCTTCCTCGAACAGAGCAACGTCGACGCCATCACGGCCATGACCGAGATGATCGAGTTTTACCGGCTCTTCGAATCCCAGCAGAAAAGCATCCGCACCGAAGACGAGATCCTCGGACGCATCACCCGTGAACTGGGCAGATTCTAGGCTTTCCTTTTTCAACTGAACCGCCAACCACCCACTTTCCGTACTTCGTTATGCTTCGAGCCATCCGCACCGCCGCCACCGGCATGAGCGCCCAGCAAGCCGGCGTGGACAACATCGCCAACAACCTCGCCAACGCCAACACGGTCGGGTACAAGCGGTCGAACATCGTTTTCCACGACCTGCTTTACCAGACCATCCAGGCCAGCGGAGAAGGCGAGGCACAGAATGCGCGCCC
Organism: Rhodothermales bacterium; assembly: GCA_026984335.1. GTDB lineage: Bacteria > Bacteroidota > Rhodothermia > Rhodothermales > ISCAR-4553 > JALSSK01. The sequence goes on along the minus strand of JALSSK010000054.1, from coordinate 3,687 downwards.
CGCCTCGCTTCAGATGGGGCATGGGGCTTCCGCCGTCGCGACGGTCCGCAATTTCACGCAGGGCAGCCTTCTCGACACGGGCAACGTGCTCGACCTCGCCATCAACGGAGACGGCTTCCTTCAGGTCCAGCGCCCGGACGGCACGATCGCCTACACCCGCGACGGCGCCCTGACGCGCAACGCCGAGGGCTCGCTCGTCACGCAGACCGGCCTGGCCATCGAGCCGGACATCAGCATCCCTCCCGACGCCGTCGAGGTCCACATCAGCATGGACGGCCTGGTGTCGGTGCGCATCGACGGAGAGCCCGAGATGGTGCAGATCGGACAGTTCGAGCTGGCGCGCTTCTCGAATCCCGCCGGCCTCAACCCGGTCGGGGGCAACCTCTACGAGCAGACCCAGGCCAGCGGCGAGCCGACCGTCGGCACGCCCGGTCAGGACGGCGTGGGCGTGCTCATGCAGGGCTATCTCGAAGCCGCGAACGTGGACGTCGTGCAGGAGATGGTCAACCTCATCGCGGCGCAGCGGACCTACGAGTTGAACTCGAAGATGGTCACCACGAGCGAAGAGATGATGCAGGTCTCGAACAACATGAAGCGTTAACCCTGACCGACCGGTAGTCCTACGGCATGCTTTTGCGACTCACCTTTATCTTTCTCGCCTTCACGGCTTCGTCCGGCTTCGTCCGGGCGACCGTTCCGCCGGTTTCGGAGCGCATCCGCGTCGCCGCCGAGGCTGCCCTGGCCGAGCATTTTCCCGCCGAGGCGCACCGGCTCCGGGTCCGCGTGATCCGCACGGGAGGCGCCGTGACGGACGAGGCGGGCCTGAAGGTGACGTTTCAGTCGAGCGATGCGATGCCGCGCGCGCACGCCAAGGTGGACGTGTGGAGCCAGGCAAGCGACGGGTGGACGAAAGCCGGGTGGGCGCTCCTTTACGTGTCCCACTTCGACTCGGTGGTCGTCGCCCGGGAAAGCATTGCCCAGGGAGGAGCAGTGACGCCGGAGCAGGTGACGTTCGCCTGGATGGACGTCACCGGCTTCCGGGGCGAGCCGCTTCGTCCGGCCGCCTACCGCGCCCTCGCCCGCAACGACGTTTTCGCCGCGCGACCGCTTCGGGAGCGTCGCCCCCTTCGCGCGGGCGACCTCCGTCCCCCCTTCGCCGCGAACACCGGGGACGCCGTGCTGATGCAGTACCGCCGTGGCAAGATCACCCTTCGGATGGCGTGCAAGGCCCGTGAGCCCGGCTTCATCGGCGACGTCATCCGCCTGTACAATCCCGACACCGACACCATGTACCGCGCCCGCCTGACGGCTCCCGGCGTGGCGAAGTGGATGGAAACACGCTAAGTGAGGACTTCGATGATGCACCGGCTGATAAAGACGTATGGTCCCCGCGTGATGGTCACGCTCCTGATGCTCGCGCCCGCCCTGCCCGCGTGGGCTCAAAACTCCATGTTTTCAGATTTCAAGGCGCGCAGCGAGGGCGACATCATCACCGTGATCCTTTCCGAACGGACGGCGGCGCAACGGGAGAGCGACTGGAAAAACAAGTCCAGTTCGAAGGTGGGCGGCTCATCGTCCCTCACGGGAGGAAGCAGCCTCTCCGGCAAATTCGCCCTCGACGCGAGCTTCAACAAATCTGCGCTCAATGAGAACGCGTCGTCGCAGAGCGATCTGCTCAGCGGCACGATGACCGCCATCATCGTGAAGCGGGACGCTGCCGGCAACCTCTTCGTGCAGGGCGAGCGGGAACTGAGCGTCAACGGGGAATCGCACGTGATGCGGATCAGCGGCTACGTACGGGCGACCGACATCCGCCCGAACAACACGGTCATGTCCTACCAGATCGCCAACGCTTCCATAGAATATCACCGGAAGGGCGGCATCACCCGGAGCTTCTTCAAACCCGGCCGGCTGGCGCGTCTCGGCGCCCTCGCGATCATCGGCGGCGCGGTCGCTTTCGCCCTGAAATAACCCTGGTCCCCCGCCCTTCATGATGGCACGATTCCGAACATATCTTCTCGCCGCGCTGACGGGTCTGGCGCTGGCCGCGCCCGTTCACGGTCAGCACAGCAACTCCGCCCGTTTGAAGGACCTCGTGCGCATCGAGGGCGCGCTTCCGTTGCAGCTGACGGGCTTCGGCCTGATCGTCGGGCTCGACGGCACGGGCGACCGCGTGCGAGGGCGGCGCGGCTCGCCGCACACGGTGCAGAGCATCGCGAACATGCTTCAGCACTTCGGCATCACGGTCGATCCGGCCCTCATCACGGCGCGCAACGCCGCCGCCGTCATGGTCACGGCCACCGTCGATCCCTTCAGCTCGCCCGGCAGCCGCGTCGACGTGACGCTCTCCTCGCTCGGCGACGCCCGTTCGCTCTCCGGCGGCGTCCTCCTGCAGACGCCCCTGCTTGACGCGAACACCGGCGAGGTGTATGCGACGGCCCAGGGTCCCGTCTCGACCGGCTCGGTCCTGGCCTCCTCCCTCGGATCGAGCGTGCAGGTCAACCACACGAACACGGGGCGCATCCCCGGCGGCGGCTTCGTCGTGAAGACCCCGCCGTTCGATCTGAATGCGACGACGGCCCTCGGTCTCGTCCTCAAACGACCGGATTTCACGAACGCCGCGCGCATCGCCGAAGTCATCAACACACGGTTCCCCGGGGTCGCCGAGGTGTCGCACGCCGGGCTCATCCGCGTAAAGACGGGTGAGCATCCGGGCGGCGTCTCCGGTTTCATGGCGGATCTGGAAGCGATGGAGATCGAGGTGGATCTGCCGGCCCGCGTCGTCATCAACGAGCGCACGGGGACGGTCGTCGCCGGCGGCAACGTGCGCATCAGCGAGGTGATGGTGACCTACGGCAGCCTCATCGTCACCACCCAGGCCGACCCCTTTGTCTCGCAGCCGCCGCCGTTATCGGGCGGTGAGACAGTGGCCGGCGCGGCGGGGACAGCCGGCATCGAAGAGGAAGGCACCCGCTCGGTGGTCCTCCCGCCGAACACGGACGTGAACCAGCTCGCCGGCGCATTGAACGACCTCGGCCTCACCGCCCGCGACGTGATCGCCATTTTCCAGGCCATCGATCGTTCCGGAGCCCTTCAGGGTGAACTCGTAATCCTTTGAGCCATGCAGATCAACGAACAAAACCGCTCCGCCGGACCGTTTGCGCCACGCTCCTCCGATGCCCTGAACCGGGCGCGAACGCCGGAAGAAGCCGCGAAACAGTTCGAGGAGATTCTTGCCCGGCAGTTCGTCAAGACAATGACGGACGGTCTCTTCAAGACAAGCCTCGCCGGAAAAGACGCCCCCGGCTGGATGGAGACGTACCAGAACACCCAGCGCGACGTGCTGGCCGACGAACTGACGAAGCATCTCGTGCAGAGCGGCACGCTTCGGCTCTCCGACCTGCTGCTGCGCCAGTGGACCGGCGCCGAAGCATCCCCTGACGAATCGACCCCCGACCGGACCCTGCCATGACCTCGCTCCCGGAATCTCCGAACAGGAACGGCCTGCTCAGCATCGCCGGACGTCTGCTCGCAACCCTTCGACAGGAGGAAGAGACGCTTGCCCGTCTCCACGAGACGTTCAACGATCAGATCGAGGCGTTGCGCCGCCACCGGCACGAGGTCCTGGAATCCTCGACGGCGCAGGTCAACGAAGCCGTGCACGCGATGGAAGGGCTCCGAAAGGCG
>JALSSK010000053.1 GCA_026984335.1 Rhodothermales bacterium | reverse complement strand
CGCCGCCTTGCCGCTTTTGCCGCGCACACGCCTGCCGGGCGATGGATCACCGGCGGCGACTGGGACCACGAGGCATGGGGCGGCGCGCTCCCCGAACGGTCGTGGATCGACGACGTGACGCCGGAGCATCCGGTCTTCGTCAACCGCCTCGACGGGCACATGGCGCTGGCGAACACGAAGGCGCTCGCGCTCGCCGGCATCACGCGCGCGACGCCCGACCCCGAGGGCGGAACCATCGTCCGCGATCCGGCGACGGGCGAGCCGACGGGCATCCTCAAGGATGAGGCAATGAACCTCGTATACGCTGCGATCCCGGACCCGACGCCGGCAGAGATGGACGAGGCGCTCGAACGGGCCATGGCGCACGCGCTCTCGCTCGGCGTCACGCAGGTGCACGACGTGGGCAGCTTCGGCGGGTGGGACGACCTCGCGACGTACCGGCGGGCGCACGCGCGCGGCGCGCTCCGGCTCCGCATCTATGCCTTCGTGCCGCTCGCTTCATGGGCGCGTCTGGCCGCATACGTCGAAGCCGAGGGGCGCGGCGACGCGTGGCTGCGGTGGGGCGGCCTCAAAGGCTTCGTCGACGGCTCGCTCGGCTCGACGACGGCGTGGTTCTACGCGCCGTATGCCGACGCGCCCGAGACCGCCGGCCTCGTCATCACCGACACCACCGCGCTCCGGGCGAACATCCTCGCTGCCGACGCGGCGGGGCTGCACGTGGCCGTCCACGCCATCGGCGACCGCGCCAACGACTGGCTCCTCGACGTGTATGCGCAGGCCGAGGCGAAGAACGGCCCGCGCGACCGCCGCTTCCGCATCGAGCACGCGCAACACCTCAGCCGCGCCGCGATCCCCCGCTTCCGTCGTCAGAACGTCATCCCGTCGATGCAGCCGTATCACGCCATCGATGACGGGCGATGGGCCGGGAAACGCATCGGCCCCGAACGCATCCTCACGACGTACGCCTTCCGCACGCTCCTCGACGCCGGCGCGCCGCTCACCTTCGGCTCCGACTGGACCGTCGCGCCGCTCGATCCGCTCGAGGGCGTCTATGCCGCCGTCACCCGCCGCACCCTCGACGGCGCGAATCCCGACGGGTGGGTGCCGGAGGAGAAGATCACCGTCGCCGAGGCGCTTCGGGCGTATACGTCCGCCAATGCATACGGCGGCTTTCAGGAGGCGATCGTCGGCACGCTCGAACCCGGCAAGCTCGCCGACTTCGTGGCGCTCTCCGAGAATCCTTTCGAGATCGACCCCGTCGCCCTCAAAGACATCCGCGTGCTTCGCACCGTCGTCGGCGGCATGGACCGGTACGTCGCCGACTGAGCTTTCCCCGTTCGCTCCTCCCTGCTTTTCATGCGAAAACGAATGCGACAGACCTGGCGGCTGGCGCGGTTCACGGCCTCCATCCTCACCCGGACCTCGTGGCTGTGGCTGACGGTGCGCTTCGTGCCGGAGGCGGAGCGGTCGGCCTACCGGGCGCGGCTGCAACGACAGGCGTGCGCGGTCTTTTGCCGGATCCTCGGCGTGCGCGTGACGCGGTCCGGCGCCTTGCCGGAGGCGAGGGCGGTGCTGGCCGTGAGCAACCACCTGGGCCTGCTCGACCCGTGGGTGCTTGCCTCGCAGATGTCGCTGGCCTTCGTGGCCAAGGCCGAGATGAACGACTGGCCCGTGGTCGGGTGGATCTGTCGCACGGTGGGCATCATCTTCGTCGCGCGCGAGCGCCGGATGCAGGCGAACACGTTCGTCGAACAGGTGCAAAGGCGGCTTCGGGAAGGGGTCCGCGTGCTCGTCTTTCCCGAAGGCACCACGAGCAACGGCGAGACGGTGATGCCGTTCAAGACGGGCGCCTTCGAGGCCGTGGCGGGGATGGAGGACGGCGCGGTGCTGCCGCTCTACCTGAACGTGCGCGAAGTGGAAGGGCGTCCGGCGACGGGGCGGCTGCGCGAGAAGATCACATGGGCCGATCCTTCGCAGACGATGCTTCAGAATTTCTGGAGCGTGCTCGGTTTGCGGAGCGTGCGCCTGGAGGTGTGTGTCGGCACGCCGATCTCCACGGCCGGCCGCGATCGGAAGACGCTCGCGCGCCTCTCGCACGCGGCCGTGCTCGCCCTCGCCGAGGCCGGGCAAAAACAGCGCGCCGCGTGATTTTGGGAGAGAATAATGCTTTCGACCAAAGAAGCTCGTCTCCGCGCTGGAGCATGGGAACGAGTGGCGGAAGGCGGCGCACCCGTGACGACGGGTCGTATGGGTGAGGTTCGAACGACGGCGGGCATCGCGAGTGCCCCGGCAGCGACCGAAGGGAGCCCGTGACGCGTCGCAGGCGCAAATGACGTGAGCCGACAGGGCGAGCCCCTGGCGCGCTGAAAGGCGCAATGGAGGCTATAATATCCGTGTACGGCGAAACAATCCGTCCCGTCTCGGGTCGATGATAGATACCTTATCGCATACCATTTGTCTGTGAGATGAATTCATGGAAAGGCCGCGTCGCAACCGGGGTTCTGCACTTTTGATTGGCATCGGGCTGGTTTTGATCGGACTGCTGGCAGGGATTCTGGCCATGCTCTTCGTGATGAACCGGCAGGGGCCGGGCTTTCGGGGGCCGGTGGTCGAGCGCGTCGAACTGGGCGGCCGGGCGCTCTCGGCGCGGGCGGCCGGGCCGGATTCGAGCGCGGCGGTGGTCGTCGCCGATGCGCGCACGCTCAACGAACTGTTCAAGGAAGTGGCGGAGCGGGTCACCCCGACGGTGGTGTACATTCAGGTCGAGTCGAAGGGCGACGGGGGCGAGAGCTGGTTTCATAATTTTGACGACCGGCTGCGCGAGCGCGCCCCCCGTCAGAGCGTAGGCAGCGGCGTCATCGTCAGTCCACAGGGTTATATCGTGACGAACAACCACGTCGTCGAGGACGCCGACGAGATCATGGTGACCCTTTCCGACAAGCGCCGGTATGAGGCGTCCGTCGTCGGCATCGACCCGAACACCGACCTGGCCGTGATCAAGATCGAAGAGGGGGGCGAAGATTTGCCGGTAGTCGCCCTCGGCAATTCGGACGAGCTGGAGGTGGGCGAGTGGGTGCTCGCCGTGGGCAACCCCTTCCGCCTGACCTCGACCGTGACGGCCGGCATCGTGAGCGCCCTCGGGCGGCAGGTCAACATTATCGAGGACAGCTTCGGCATCGAGGATTTCATTCAGACGGACGCGGCCATCAACCCCGGCAATTCGGGCGGCGCGCTCGTGAACCTCGCAGGTGAACTCGTCGGCATCAGCACGGCCATCGCCACGGAGAGCGGGTCGTACGAAGGCTATGGCTTCGCCGTGCCGGTCAGCCTGATGGAGCGGGTGGTGAGCGACCTGATCGCGCACGGCGAGGTGGAGCGCGGCTACCTCGGTGTCGAGATCGGGCAGGTGGATGCGCAGCGCGCCGAGGACCTCGGCATGGACCGCATCCAGGGCGTCTTTCTGAGCAACGTGTGGCGCGGGAGCGCCGCCTATAAGGCCGGTCTGCGCACCGGCGACGTCGTGCTCGCCATCGACGGGCGCGCGGTCGACGCGCCGAACGAGCTTCAAAGCTCCGTCGCCCGTCATCGCCCCGGCGACCGGCTCGACGTGGAGGTCTGGCGCAACGGCGCCCGCGCGCGTTTCGCGGTGGAGCTTTTCGGCAAGGAAGATCCGGTCTACGACGACTGGTTCAGCGAACTGACCAACCAGCAGGCGCTGCCGGTGGAACCCGAGCCGGAAGCCGGTCCGGACGGGCGCGAGATCGTCGAGCTCGAGGGATGGGGCGTGGGGCTTCAGGAACTGAGCGACCGCGACCGGTACGTCTTCGGCGTCGAGAGCGGCGTCTACGTGGCGTACGTCGCGCACGGCAGCCTGGCCGCCGCCGCCGGCCTGCCCCGCGACGTGGTGGTGCTCAGCGTCGGCGAGGAGGCGGTGGACTCGATCGACGCGGTCGAAGCGGCGCTGGCCCGCGCCGCCGAGACGGAGGACGCCGTGCTCGTCCGTGTCCGACGGCGCGACGGGGTGAGCGCCTTCTTCGAACTCGAAACTCCGGCAGGCGAATGAGCCGATTTGGGTTTTCGGCGTCCGGTTTTTAGCTTGCCACGTTTTCATGCGGAAGCCAGTCCGGCGAGGCGTCGGCCTGGCTTTGTTTTATCGGGAAGCGGTTATGATTCGATACCTGACGGCGGGCGAGTCGCACGGCGAGGCGCTCATCGGCATCGTGGAGGGCGTGCCGGCGGGCGTCCCGCTGACGGCGGCGGACATCGACGAGCATCTGGCGCGGCGCTGGCTCGGCTTCGGACGCGGCGGGCGCGCCAAGTTCGAGCGCGACCGGGTGCACATTTACTCGGGCGTCCGCTTTTCAAAGACGATGGGCAGCCCCATCGCGCTTCGCATCGACAACGCGGCGCATCACCGGGACCGCTCCGGGTGGTCCGAGGTGATGGCCGTCGAGGGCGCGGGCGAGGGGGTCGCGCCGGTGACCCTGCCCCGCCCCGGCCACGCCGACCTCGTGGGGACGCAGAAGTACGGGTTCGACGACATCCGGCCCGTCATCGAGCGGTCGAGCGCCCGCGAGACGGCCATGCGCGTGGCGTGTTGTGCGGTGGCGCGGCGGTTCCTGAAGGCGTTCGGCATCGAGGTGGGCAGCCATGTGGTGCGCATCGGCGCGGTGGGTTACGAACGGCCCGAAGACTGGCGCGCGTCGGTGGAGGCGCTGCTCGAAGACGGAGCCGAGGCGCTCTACCGAGCCGCCGACGCGAGCGAGGTGCGCATGCTCGACCCCGACCTCTCCGCGCGGTGCGTGGCCCACATCAAGGACGTGAAGCGGGAGGGCGATTCGCTCGGCGGCGTCTATGAGGTGGTGGTGACGGGCGTGCCGCCGGGGCTCGGCTCGTACGTGCAGTGGGATCGCCGCCTCGACGGCCGGCTCGCGCAGGCCATCCTCTCCATACAGGGGCAGAAG
>JALSSK010000052.1 GCA_026984335.1 Rhodothermales bacterium | reverse complement strand
GGACTGACGTGGCTGCGCGAAGACTTCGAGGAAGACGGCGTCCACCCGAGCCCGTCCGGCGAAGAAAAAGTGGGCAGCCTCCTGCTCGACTTCTTCAAGACCTCGCCGCTGACGCAGTGCTGGTTTCTCGCCGAAGGCGCGTGCGGCTGACGGACGCGCCTCTCCCCATCGCCATCTGTCCAAAAGCCCGGTCTCTTCAGGCCGGGCTTTTTTTGTGCGCCTCCCGCTCAGTACTTCGGCACGGTCGGGTCGATGGCGTCGCTCCAGGCGAGGATGCCGCCCTTCAGATTGACCGCGCCGGTGAAGCCGCGCGCGCGAAGCAGCCGCACGGCGCGAGCCGAGCGCACGCCGGAGCGGCAATACACGACGATCTCCGCGTCGCGATGCGCTTCGAGTTCGTCGAGGCGTTCGGCGAGGACGCCGAGGGGGATGAGCGGCGCGCCGAGGTGGGCGATGGCATACTCGTGCGGCTCGCGCACGTCGAGCAGGAACGGCGCTTCGCCCCGGTCGAGGCGGGCCTTGAGCGCGCGCACGTCGATCTCGGGGACGGGCTCCGCCCGGGCCTCCGCCGCCCGCGCCTGCGGGATGCCGCAAAAGGCCTCGTAGTCGATCAGGTCGGCGACCGTCGGGTGGTCGCCGCAGACGGGGCAGTTCGGATCGCGACGCACCTTGAGCGTGCGGAACGTCATGGCGAGCGCGTCGAAGAGCAGGAGGCGCCCGACGAGCGGCTCGCCGATGCCCGCGATCCACTTGACGACCTCCGTCGCCTGAAGCGCGCCGACGATGCCCGGCAGGACGCCGAGCACGCCGCCCTCGGCGCACGAGGGCACCAGCCCCGGCGGCGGCGGCTCCGGATAGAGACAGCGATAGCACGGCCCGCCCGGCGCGCCGAAGACGGACGCCTGCCCCTCGAAACGGAAGATGGAGCCATACACGTTCGGCGTGCCCGTGAGCACCGAGGCGTCGTTGACGAGATAGCGCGTCGGGAAGTTGTCCGTCCCGTCGGCCACGAGGTCGTACTCGGCCACGAGGTCGAGCGCGTTCTCGCTCCTCAGGCGCGTCTCGTACGTCTCCACGTGCACGTGCGGGTTGATCTCGCGGAGGCGGTCGCGGGCCGAGTCGAGCTTCGAACGGCCCACGTCGCTCGTGCCGTGAAGCAACTGCCGCTGCAGGTTCGATTCATCGACGACGTCGAAGTCGACGAGGCCGAGGCGGCCCACCCCGGCGGCGGCCAGGTACATCGCCAGCGGCGAGCCGAGACCGCCCGCGCCGATGAGGAGCACCGAGGCGGCCTTGAGTTGACGTTGTCCCTCCAGCCCCACGTCGGGCAGGATGAGGTGACGGCTGTACCGGCGTATCTCTTCGGGCGAGAGCGCCACGCCGGGAACGGCGGTGTGGATGTCCATGACGGTTCCTCCGTGGAATGCGGTGTGTACGACGATGCGACGCGCTTCGTTCGCGCGCCTCACCCGCCGGCAATCGAGGGCACGATCGAAAGCTCGTCGCCCGCGCCGAGGGGCGTGCGGTCGCCTTCGAGATACCGGATGTCCTCGTCCCTCACATACACGTTGACGAACGAGCGCAGCCGGCCCTCGTCGTCGAAAAGGTGGCGCTTCAGCTCCGGATACCGGGCCACGAGGTTGGCGAGCGCCTCGCCCACGGTGGCCCCCGCCACGGCCACGGTCGCCTCATGGTTCGTATAGGCGCGGAGCGGGGTCGGGATGTGGATGCGGGTCAGGGTTTGCGTCGTGCTCATGGGTTCGCTCAGGGTTGGGTTCGGATTTCAAGGATGCGGATGAGGAAAAGGGGTTCGCTCACACGTTCACGTCGTCCTCGACCGCGACGGGCTCCGGCTCGAAGCGGGCGCGGTCGGGGGCGAGCGTCCACGCCGTCAGCTCCTCCGCCCGGCCCTCGCGGACGGCGACGATGACGTACGTATAGCCGGGGAAGGTCGCCTCGGCGAGGTCGGTGGCGGAAGGGCGGGCCGGATGGTCCGGGTGCGAGTGATAGATGCCCACGATGTCGAGCCCGCGCGCGCGGGCCTCCCGTTCGGCGGCGAGGTAATCCGGCGGCGTGATGACGTACCGGCGCTCGCGGTGGTGCGCCCGGCGGTTCGGCGCGCGCCGGATCGCCGCGACGCGGTTGCCTTCGGGCGCGGCCGCGCCGAGCAAAAAGCCGCAGCACTCTTCGGGGTACGTTTCCGCTCCGTGGGCGCGGATGGCGTCGAGGACGTCGGTTCGGGTGCGCATGGGTTCATCGGGTCGGGTTCCAGAAAGAATCACTCAGGTACCGCGTGCCGGCGTCGCACAGGATGGTGACGACCACACCCGCCTCGAGCGATCGGGCCACGCGGAGCGCCGCCGCCACGTTCGCCCCGGAGGAGACGCCCACGAGCAGGCCCTCCTCGCGCGCCAGCCGCCGCGTCGTCTCGTACGCCTCCTCCGTCTCGACGGTCAGGGCGGCGTCGGCGAGCGCGGGGTCATAGATACCCGGCACGAGGGCCGTCTCCATGTGCTTGAGCCCCTCGATGCCGTGGAGCGGGGTGTCCGGCTGCACCGAAAGACACCGGATCGCCGGATCGAACGCCTTGAGCCGCCGCGCAACGCCGGTGAAGGTGCCCGTCGTGCCCAGCCCGGCGACAAAGTGCGTGACGCCGCCGCCGGTCTGATCGAGGATCTCGACGCCGGCGCCGTCGAAGTGCGCCCGCCAGTTCGCGTTGTTGTTGTACTGATCGGGGTAGAAGTACCGGTCGGGATCGCGGGCCACGCGGGCGCGGACGAAGCGTTGCGCGCCGTCGGTCCCTTCCATCGGGTCGGTGAGGATCAGTTCGGCGCCGTAGGTTTCGAGCATCTTCCGGCGTTCCTCGGAGGCGTTCGCGGGCATGGCGAGCGTCACCGGGATGCCGAGCGCCGCGCCGATCATGGCATAGGCGATGCCCGTGTTCCCGCTCGTGGCGTCGATGAGCGTCTTGCCGCCGGCGAGCGCGCCCGAGCGAAGCCCCGCCCGGATCATGGCGAGCGCGGCCCGGTCCTTGACCGAGCCGCCGGGGTTGAGGTGTTCGGCCTTCGCATAGACGGCCACCGTCTCCGGCAACCCCCCGGCGAGGCGCGTCAGCCGCACGAGCGGCGTCCCCCCGATCCGGCGAAGCAGACCGGGAAGCGGCTCCGTGAGCGAAATCGTCTGCAGGTCAGCGTGCGCGAGTTCCATAACGTCCGGCTCTGGTGGATAAAAAAAGCCCCTCGCGGAAAACCGTGAGGGGCGACGCTCTGCGTGTGAGTCTGCGACCGGGAATGCTATCTCCTTCTTCCGTATCGCATCGTCGGCGCATGGCCGTCCCTCGGGTCGGGACAACAACACATCGCGCAACAACAAGCGCAGGTCAGGGTCGGGAGTGCACGCATGGCGGTCGGAAGATTACGGTCGCTTGCGGGGATTGAGTGATGCTCTACGGCACGACGTTACAAAAGTTCTCCACCCGGTGCGCGATCCTCTGCGGACGCGCCGTTCGCGAGGCATAGATCCCTCGACGGACGCCGGGATGACCCGCCTTCGAGGTAAACGACTTTCTTTGAAAAAGCACTCGTTCCCACGCTGGAGCATGGGAATGAGTGAAGGGGCGGCGGCCTCCCCATGCGCGTCCCTGACGCGTTGCAGGCGCAAAGGGCGCGCGCCGAAGCCGAGCCCTCGACGGCTTCCGGGTTCGCATTTGAACGTGGTCGCATTTTTAGCGATACTGTGGCGCGCCCTTCCCGCTCAGTCCCGGCTTCGTATGCGACGTATCGGTCTTCTTCTGCTTTTTCTCGCGGCCTTCGGCTTCGCCGCGCCGCTTCCGCTGACCGCTCAATCTTCCGAACCCTTCGACGTGCTCATCACCGGCGGGCGGGTGCTCGACGGCACGGGCAACCCGTGGTTGTATGCCGACGTCGGCATCCGCGACGGACGCATCGCGGCGGTGGGCGACCTCGACGGCGCGGCGGCTGCGCGGGTGATCGACGCGCGCGGCCTCGTCGTCGTCCCCGGCTTCATCGACCTCCACTCGCACGCCGACGACGGCGCCGGACGGCCCGGCGGCTTCCGGAGCGAGGACCCGCACCGCCGCGCTGCGCCGAACCTCGTCACGCAGGGCATCACGACGGTCGTGGTCAATCAGGACGGGCGTTCGCCGTGGCCCATCCGCGAGCAGCGCGCCGTGATCGAAAGCAAAGGCATCGGCCCGAACGCCGTGCTCATGGTCGGGCACGGCACGGTGCGCCGCCGGGTGATGGGGACGGACTACCGCCGCGCCGCCACCGAGGAGGAGGTGGCCGCCATGCGGCGCCTCGTGCGGCAGGCGATGGAAGAAGGCGCCGCCGGCCTTTCCGCCGGGCTCGAATACGTGCCGGGACGGTGGAGCGCCACGGACGAGGTCGTCGCGCTCGCCCGAGAGATCGTCCCCTTCGGCGGCGTGTACATCTCGCACCAGCGCAGCGAGGGCGCCGACCCGATGTGGTTCCGGCCGTCCCGCGATGCCCCCGGCCCGCCCACGCTCATCGACGCCGTGCTCGAGACCATCGAGATCGGCGAGCGGACGGGCGCGACGGTCGTCGCCTCGCATCTCAAGGCCAAAGGCGCCCACTGGTGGGGCACGAGCCGCACGGTCATCCAACTCATCGAACGGGCGCGGGCGCGCGGCGTCTCCGTCTGGGGCGATCAGTACCCGTACGCCACGAGCGGCACCGACGGCGCCACCGTGCTCATCCCCGGATGGGCCTTCGGCGAAGACCGGTGGGATCGCAGCGACGACGCCGACCGCGACGCGCCCGACTATGCCGCCCGGCTCCGGCGCACCCTCGCCGACGCCTCCCGCGCCGCCGACCTCCGCCGCGACGTCGCCCACGAGATCCGGCGGCGCGGCGGGGCCGAGCGCATCGTCGTCTTCGAATACCCGGACACGTCGTACGTCGGAAAGAGCCTCGCCGAGCTCGCCACGGCG
>JALSSK010000051.1 GCA_026984335.1 Rhodothermales bacterium | reverse complement strand
CAACGAGATCCAGCTGTGGGCCTTCTCGGTCGATTGGGGGAACCCGGCGGCCTCGTCCTTCACGCAGATCGCCGCGCTGCCCACCGACCCGTTCGACACGTCGATCAGCACTGTCCCGCAGAAGAAACCCGGCGAAAACCTCGACGCGCTGGCCGGTTTCCTCATGTTCCCCATGCAGTATCGCAACTTCGGGACGTATCAGACCCTCGTGCTCAACCACACCGTGGATGCCGGCGGCAACCGCGCGGGCATCCGGTGGTACGAACTGCGCGACAGCGGCGCCGGCTGGAGTATCTATCAGCAGGGCACCTACGCCCCGGATGACGGCCTCCACCGCTGGGTCGGCGCCATCTCGATGAACGGCAACGGAGATATCGCCCTCGGTTATACGGTTTCGGGGAAGAGCGATTTCACCTCGATCCGTTTCACCGGGCAGACGGCCGATCAGTCGGGCACGGGCGTGATGAACGTGGCCGAAACGGTGCTCGTGACGAGCGGCGGCACGCAACGCAGCTCCTCCGGACGCTGGGGCGACTATAGCGCCATGTCTGTCGATCCGGCGGATGACCTCACCTTCTGGCACACGAACGAGTACTATGCCGCCTCCGGCAGCTTCGACTTCAACACCCGCATCGCGGCCTTCCAGCTGAGCGGCGGGGGCGGCGGGACGGCCACAAGCATCCACGTCCAGGACGTCCAGACCGGGACGCAGGGGGTCGGGCAGGGCAACAAGGTCGGCACGGCCACCGTGACCATCTTCGACGACCTCGGCAGCCCGTACGCCGGCGCGACGGTGACCGGAACGTTCAGCGGCGACTATAACGAGACCGTCACGAACGGCCCCACCGCCGCCGACGGGACCGTCACGCTCACGACGACCGGCACGGCCAAAGGCAGGGTGTCGTTCTCGTTCTGTGTGAACGACGTCGCCGGCGGGCTGCCGTACGACCCGAACGCCAACGCCGACCCGGCTTTCGCCTGTACGGCCGCAAAGGGCGGGGCGCAGGTCGAGGGCGTCCGGTTCGGATCGGAGACGCCGGTCGACTTTGCGCTTGACCAGAATTATCCGAACCCGTTCAACCCCTCCACACAGATCACGTTCGCGCTTCCCGAAGGCGCCGACGTGACGCTCAAGGTCTACAACGTCCTCGGGCAGGAGGTGGCCACGCTCGTGCGCGGCTATCGTGAGGCGGGCCGCCATCAGGTTGCCTTCGACGCCACAGACCTCAGCGCCGGAGTCTATCTCTACGTCATCGAGGCGGGCGCCTTCACCGCGACGCGGCGGATGACTCTCCTCAAATAGCGGGCTTTCACCCCATCATTTCGCCGGGAAGGGCGGGCGTCCACACGGGCGTCCGCCTTTTTCATGGTGAAAGAAGCGCCGGATGCGGGCTTAAAGCGGATCGAGCTCCTCCCGGACGAGGGCGTCGGCCGTCTGCCAATCCACCTCGTCAAGGGAAGCGGCTCGGGAGAGAAGGGCGTCGAGGATGCGTTCCTGAATCTCGCTCCTCCGGAGCACTTCGGCATAAGGGATACGGTGAAAGGAGACCATCGAATATGCCGGGATGAAAACGCCGGGATGGCGCCGTTCAAGCTCGAACTCCACCTTTTTCCGGAGGAGGAACTTCGGATCGGCCACCCGGTCGCGCATCTCGATGAAGTTGCGGAGCGAGAGCGTCGCGATGGCGTCGGCGTTCGGCTTGCGTTCGGCTCCAAAGCGCGTGAAGACCTGCTCCCAGTCTCCATCGGCTTCGTCGATGCAGGCGTCGAGCGTGACGCAGTCTTCGAAGGCGCAGTTCATGCCCTGCCCGAAGAAGGGCACGATGGCGTGCGCCGCGTCGCCGAGGAGGAGGGCGGCGTCCTCTAAGTGCCACGGCTCGCACCGGACCGTTCCGAGCGCCCCCACCGGGTTCTCGAAGAACTCCTCCGTCAGGCGGGGGATGAGGGGGACGGCGTCGGGAAAGTGGGCTTCGAAAAAGCTGCGGACGTTTTCCGGGGTGGTGAGCGCGGCAAAGCTGAGACGGCCCTCCCGGCGGAGGAAGAGCGTGCACGTGAAGCTGCCGTCGAGGTTGGGGAGGGCGATGAGCATGAAGTCCCGGCGGGGCCATATGTGGAGCGCGTCCTTCTCGATGCGCCAGCCGCCGCCGGGGGCGGGGGGGATGGTCAGTTCCTTGTACCCGTGCGCGATGAAGTCCGGCTCGTACCGGACGGCGCCCGCGCGCTGCATGGCCATGCGCACCGCCGAGCCGGCGCCGTCGCAGCCGATGACGCGCGTCGTCGGCGTGGTCTCCTCGCGCCCCCGCGCCTCGTCCCGGAGGTGGAGGCGGCGTTCGGGGAAGTCGATGCCCGTGCACCGCGTCTCGAACCGGATGCGGACGCGCCCGGTGGCCTCGGCGGCGGTCATGAGGCGGCGGTTGAGCTCGGCGCGAGAGACGGACCGGATGACCTCGGAGGGCCGTTGTCCGTAAGGGACGAAGTGGGTCGTGCCGTCGGGGTCGTGCACGAGACGGCCGCGCATGGGGATGGTCAGCGGCAGAACGTCGTCCTTGATCCCGGCGTGCTCGAGGGCGTGGAGGCCGCGCGCCGAGAGGGCGAGGTTGATCGAACGCCCGCCGTCGACGGTGTGCGTGCGCAGGTCCGGACGCGCTTCGAAGAGCCGAACCTCGAAGCCGCGGCGGGCCAGGAGGATGCTCAGGAGCGAGCCGGCGAGGCCGGCGCCGATGAGGTCGAGTGTTTCGTCGGAAGGGTGGGGCATGAGCGGGCCGGTCAAAAAGGATCGTTCAGCCTTCGAGCGCGTCGGCGAAGACCTCGGCGAAGCGGAAGACGTCCTCGAAGGTGTTGTAGAGCGGGACGGGGGCGGCGCGGATGGCGTCGGGCTCGCGCCAGTCGCACACGATGCCTGCCGCCGTGAGACGGTCGAAGACGGCGCGTCCTCCCTCGCGGACGCGGATCGAGAGCTGGCACCCGCGCTGCCGGGGGTCGTCGGGCGTGAGGATCGCTACGGCGTCGTGGCCGAGGCGTTCGAGAAGGAAGGCGAGGAAACCGGTCAGGCGCTCGCTCCTGGCCCGCAGCCGCCCGATGCCCGCCTCGTCGAAGAGGTCCATCGAAGCGCGGAGCGCAGCCAGAGGAAGGATCGGCGGGTTGCTCAACTGCCAGCCCTCGGCGCCGGGGATGGGCGCGAACGTGTCGGGCATACGGAAACGCGTGGCCTTGTCGTGCCCCCACCATCCGGCGAAGCGCGGGAGGTCGAACCGTCGGGCATGACGCTCGTGCACGAAGCACCCGGCGAGGCTGCCCGGCCCGGCGTTGAGATACTTGTACGAGCACCACACGGCGAAGTCCGGCCCCCACTCGTGGAGCCGGAGCGCGAGGTTGCCCGCCGCGTGCGCCAGGTCGAAGCCGACGGCGCAGCCCTGCGCCCGCGCCGCCCGCGTGATGCGGTCCATCTCGAACGCTTGCCCCGTGTAATAATTGACGCCGCCGAGCATCACGAGCGCCGTGGCGGAACCCTCCCGCGCGAGCACCGCCTCGATGTCTTCCGTGCGAAGCGTCGCCTCGCCGGGCCTCGGGTGAAGCTCGATGAGCGCCTCGGCGGGATCATACCCGTGGAAACGGATCTGTGAGGCGACGGCATACCGGTCGGAGGGGAAGGCGTGTCCCTCGATGATGATCTTGTGCCGCTCCGGCGTGGGGCGGTAAAACGAGACCATCATGAGGTGAAGGTTGACCGTCAGCGAGTTCATCACCACCACCTCGACCGGCTTCGCCCCGACGAGACGGGCGGTCTGCTCCGTGAGAAACTCGTGGTACGGCATCCACGGATGACGCGCGTGAAAATGGCCCTCCACGCCGTACTTCGCCCAGTCTTCGAGTTCGGCCTCCACGTACGCGCGCGTCGTCTTCGGCTGAAGGCCGAGCGAGTTCCCGGCGAAGTAGACCACTTCCGATCCGTCGGGCCGCCGGGGGATGAGGAACCGGTCCCGGAACGCGGAGAGCGGGTCCTCGGCGTCCATTCGGCGGGCATAGGCGCGTGTGGGTTCGAAGGCGTCGGGCATGAGGCGATGGTGGGATGTGCGCGGGGAAGCGAAGGTATGAATCGAGCCGCCTAGCCGAAAGGGGCGGGCGAAAAATCAGCCGGAGCGCCGGGCGTCCTCGTGGATCCCCCGTCCCGCGACGAGGCGGAGGGGGAAGAGCCACGGGCGGCTCGGGGCGGCGTCGGCCACGAACGGCGCCATCTGAAGCGAAAGGAGGTATTCCCCGTCCGGGATCGCATCGTCCACGAAGATCATTTCCGTGATCGTTTTCCGGGAGAACGCCTGCGGGTCCACTTCATGTGATCCTTGAGGCACGTTCCAGAAGACATGATGGGCGCTCAGTTTGCCCTCGTCGAGCGCGCGGTCGACGGAAGGGAGGTCGAGGAGGAGGTGGCGCACGCCGCGTTCGACGAGAAGGCGCATGGCGTCGAGGGAGAAGAACGGCGGCGGCTCGCGCATATAATCGCGGAAACGCTTGTGAGGGTCGTTCGGGAGGGTGCGGATGACGAGCGCTTCGAGGAAGGCGGGGTCGGCGTCGGCGAGGGCCGCTTCGAGTCGTGCGCGGGTGAGGAAGCGGTCGCCGGGCGCGGGGTCGGGGTCGTAGGTCTCGCCGGTCGCGCAGGCGTCCTCGGGCGCGAGGGTGACGAGCGTGGCCGGGAAGAGGCTTCGGTCGAGGATCTCGTGCACGGAGATCCGCCGCGCCGCGATGTGGCCGACGCCTTCGGTGTGGGTGCCGTGGCAATGCGGGATGAGGCGGTACGCTTCGAAGTTGCACCCGCCCCCGCGCCGCACATCCCCCACGAAGCCGCCGTCTTCGTACGTCCGGGCCTCGGCGCGTGGGACGCCGTAGGCGTTCGGCTGCGGCCCGTGGAAGTCGAGCGGGATCGAGAGGTCGTGCCCGCCCGTGAGATCGACCGCGAACGTCCGGTTTCCGAGGGTGAGGGTGAGG
>JALSSK010000050.1 GCA_026984335.1 Rhodothermales bacterium | reverse complement strand
TCACCGGAGGGGGACGAGCGGGTCTGCGGCCGCCGTTCGGACGGGCACGCCGCGATGCTCGGCGATGTCGCGGAGGAACTCGTCGAAGAGGTAGCGGCTGTCGTGCGGGCCGGGGGAGGCTTCGGGGTGGTATTGCACCGAGAGCGCCACGCACGTCTTGAAGCGGAGCCCCTCCACGGTTCCGTCGTTCAGGTTCACGTGCGTCCACTCGACCTTGTCCTCCGGGAGGCTTTCGCCGGCGATGGCAAAGCCGTGGTTCTGGGTGGTCACCTCCACGTGGCCGGTGCGGAGGTTTTTCACGGGATGGTTGGCGCCCCGGTGCCCGACGTACATCTTGTAGACCTCCAGCCCCTGCGCGAGCGCCATGAGCTGGTGGCCGAGGCAGATCCCGAAGAGCGGCAGCCCGGCGGCCATCGCCCGGCGCGCGGTGGCGACGGCCTCGGGCATCGCGCGCGGGTCGCCGGGGCCGTTCGAGAAGAAGAGGCCGTCGGGGTTCCACGCCGTCACCTCGTCGAGGGGGGTGGCGGCGGGGAAGACGCGCACGGCGCATCCGCGCTCGGCGAACGAGCGGAGGATGTTGCGCTTGACGCCGAAGTCATAGACGGCGATGCGCGCGCCCTCGCCTTCGGCGTAGTCGTAGGCCTGGGAGCACGTCACGCGCGAGGCCAGTTCGAGGCCGGCCATCGAAGGCCACGCCCGCGCCTTGGCCACGAGGCTCTCGTCGTCGAGGTCGGTCGCGGAGATGACGGCGTTCATGACGCCCCTGTCGCGGATGTGCCGCACCAGCCGCCGCGTGTCGACGCCGGAGATGCCGACGAGCTTGAAGCGGGTCAGGAAGCGATGGAGCGATTCGTCGGCGCGCCGGTTCGAAAACCGGTGTGAGAAGGCGCGCACCACGAGGCCGGCGATCATCGGGCGGTCGGCCTCCATGTCGAGGTCCGTCGCGCCGTAGTTGCCGATGTGCGGGTAGGTCATCATCATGATCTGCCCGTGATACGAGGGATCGGTGAAGATCTCCTGATACCCGGTCATGGAGGTGTTGAAGCAAAGCTCGCCGCCGGTTTCGCCGGGATGACCGATGGCCGTGCCGGTGACGACCGTGCCGTCGGCAAGGGCGAGTTTGCAGGGGCGGGGCGGGGCCCCGTTCCTCGGGGCGTCGGTGTCGGGAAGGTGGATCATCTCACGCATACGCTGGGTGGAAGGGCGCGGGGCTTCGCGCGCCCGGGTTGCTCGGAGCCGGCAGGGTCGCGCGGTCCGGCGGAAGGAGCCAAAGCGGCTCTCTCATACAAAAAAACCCTCCCAGTGCCCTGGGAAGGTTGAGCAGAATACGAGGCTGAAATCGGTATGGAAGCAGGCGGAAAGATCGTATCGTTTACGTTCGGAAGCCGCTCGGGCTGCCTGTGTTCCTTCGGGGGAATCTGTCTTTTCCCTTGTTGAAAAATCGTCGTTCCGGGGAACGCGCTAAAATAATGAGCCGTGAGGCTCCGTTCACGCATCTTTGATAAAATAAGACCCTTTGCGGGTTTGCACAATGCCGTCGGCGCGCTTTTACAGGGCTTTCACGAGAGCGGCGCCCTGCCGCCTCCTTAAAGGCGGGCGCGCCGGAGAAGATCCGGGAGCGGGAAAAGAGCCGGGATGAACTCCGCGACGGGCGGGGGGTTCAAAGAAACCGTTGGGCGCGGCTCACGTACGAGCCGTCGCTCGCAGGCGACATCCGGGGGGATTATCTGCGCGGATGCGCCGGTGGAAACGTAAGCTCAACGGTTCGGAAGAGCACGGACGAGGACACGCCTCTGCGCATGCGCCGCATCGACTCGACATATGACCGCCGGGAACGGTACGTTCTGCACGTGATGGGCGCGCTCGTGGCCAGCCTGCTGGTGGTGATCGCGGCGGTGCGGTGGTGGCCGTTACCGAGCCACGATGCGCCGCCGGGTATGATCTTCGACGTGCGCGGTCAGGAAGTCATCGCGTTCGAGGAGGTGGTGCCGACGCGCCAGCAGATGCGCCGCCCGCCGCCTCCTGCCCCGCTCGTGCCCGTCGTCGTGCCGGATGAGGTGGTGCTGGAGGACTACGACCTCGAACTCGTCGACAACTACCTCCCCGTCGAGGAACCGGGCGACGACCTGGCGTTCGTCGAGGGAGACGTGGTGGGCACGCAGGCGACGATGGCGAGCGCCGAGGTGGGGCCGAAGCCGGTGCGGATCGTCGAGCCGGAGTACACGAAGGATGCGCGTAAGAAGAAGATCCGCGCCGAGGTGGTGATCGAGGTGCTGGTGAACGAACGCGGGCGTGTGGAGCAGGCGCGCATCCTCGAGCGCTACCTGCTCGGCAAGAAGCAAACCGATCCGAAGCAGCCCGTCCCGGCGCTCGGTTTCGGCCTCGAAGAAGCCGCGCTCGCCGCCGCGGAAGGATGGATGTTTCGCCCGGCCCGGCAGAACGGCAAGCCCGTCCGCAGCCTTTTCGTCTTCACGTTGAGCTTCGGGATCTGAGGGAGCAGGCTCCGTCCCGCTGTTTCACCGGGAGCATTCGCGCTACGTGATGTCCTCCCATTTCGCATCCTCGATGTCCGGCGGCGGCGTCCGCGGTGGGGGAGGCGGAGCGTTCCACTGAGGCCTCCGGGAAGCCTCCGGACCGTGCGGGGGGCGCCGGGGCGGCATCTCGCCGGGCGGTTGGCCCTCATACAGGGCGGCGCGAACCAGACGGCGCGCATACCGGGTCGCATAATACGCGAGAATCGCGAGGACGAGCAGTTTGATCATGATCTGCCTCATGAATTCTGCCTTCTGCCTTATGAATAAAGCGTGCCCGAAGGCGTCGGGTTGAAGTACGTCGTTCCAGGGGGTTGGATGCTCATGATCTGGCGCACGAGCGCCTCCAGATCCTCCGGGTTTTTTACGAAATCGATGTTCGTCGCGTTGATGATGAGCAGGGGGCTGGCGGTAAAGTGTCCGAAATAGTGGTTATACGCCTTGTTCAGCGTGTCGATGTAGCCCGGGTCCATGTTGCGCTCATACGAACGCCCGCGCTGCCGGATATTCTGAAGGAGTCGTTCCGTCGTCGATTGGAGGTAGACGATGAGGTCGGGGACGGGCGTCGAGGGCTGCATCAGCGTGTAGAGTGTCTCGTAGAGTTGCCGCTCGTCGCCTTCGAGGTTGAGGTGGGCGAAGATGCGGTCCTTGTCGAAGGCATAGTCGCTGATGACGAGATGGTGGAAGAGGTCGCGCTTGAGAAGGTTTTGTTGTTGCCGGAAGCGGCTGGCGAGGAAGCTCAGCTGGGTCTGGAAAGCCCATCGTTCCCGATCCTCGTAAAAATTCGCCAGAAAGGGGTTCTCTTCGAACTCTTCGAGCACGAGGCGTGCGTCGAAGCGCTCGGCGAGGAGGCGGGCGAGCGTCGTCTTGCCCGCGCCGATGACGCCCTCGATCACGAGGTACCGGAGGTCTTCGCGAGGCGCGAAGGAGGACGACCGGGGTTCGGGAGGGGAGGACTTTTCCGGATCCCTACTCATGCGTTGGCGTGGGGATGGAGGCGAAGGTTCGTGGGGGCGAGCGCGTGGGGGTCGGGGCACCGGTCGAGGAGCCGCCGGACCGTGGTGTCATACGGCGGCGGCACGCGCAGGTTCGGGGCGAGGTCGGCCAGGGGACGGAGCACGAAAAGGCGCGCGCCGAGACGTGGGTGGGGGACGGTGAGCGCGGGGGTCTCGAGCGTGACCTCCCCGTAGAGCAGGAGGTCGAGGTCGAGGGTGCGTGCGGCCCAGCGGCGGGCGGCGCTTCGTCGGCGACCGGCCCGGTGCTCGATGCGGAGGAGCGCGGCCATGAGCGCTTCGGGAGAGAGCCTCGTGCGAAGGCGCACCACCGCGTTGAGATACGACG
Organism: Rhodothermales bacterium; assembly: GCA_026984335.1. Lineage (GTDB taxonomy): Bacteria > Bacteroidota > Rhodothermia > Rhodothermales > ISCAR-4553 > JALSSK01. The sequence goes on along the minus strand of JALSSK010000050.1, from coordinate 1,115 downwards.
GCTGCGCCTCGTCCGGACGGAGGGTGTGGGCGGCGCTCTCATACACGGGCGAGGCCGCAGTCACCCGGAGGTCCGGCGGCGCCTCGAGCGCGCGGACGGCCGCGCAAAGATGGGCGGCGCGGTCGCCGAGATTGGAGCCGAGCGCGATGAAGGCGTCCGTCTCCGACGAGGGAAGTGGGAGGGGAAGATCCATGGGCCGTCGAACGGGCGGCAATGGCGGCGGGTTTCGCTATATTGGAGGGGAAAGAACCCGCATGCTCGATCAACCTCCGCTCCGACATGACCGAACCACGATTCGTTCCTTTGACCAGCTATCGCGCCTATTCCGAAGACGAGATGCGTCGCCGGGCGAGGGCCTTTTGCGAGGAGATGCGCCGTCGGCGCACCGTGCGTGAATTTTCCGACCGCCCGGCGCCGCGCGAGGTCATCGAAGATTGTCTGTGTGCGGCGGGCACGGCTCCGAGCGGCGCGAACCTTCAGCCGTGGCACTTCGTCGTCGTCTCCGATCCGGCCGTGAAGCGCGCCATCCGAGAAGCGGCCGAAGCGGAGGAGCGCGCCTTCTACCGGGAGCGCGCGCCCCAGGCCTGGCTCGACGCCCTCGCCCCCCTCGGCACCGACGAACACAAGCCGTTCCTCGAAACCGCGCCGTACCTCATCGCCATCTTCGCGCAGAGCTATGGCGTGTTGCCGGACGGGACGAAGGTGAAACATTACTACGCGCTGGAGTCCGTCGGCATCGCCACGGGGATGCTCATCACGGCGATCCATCATGCGGGGCTCGCCTCGCTCACCCACACGCCGAGCCCCATGCGCTTCCTCAACGACATCCTCGGCCGTCCCGAGAACGAACGCCCGTTCCTGCTGCTGGTCGTCGGCTATCCCGCCGAAGAGGCCCGGGTGCCGGACCTCGCGAAGAAGTCGCTCGACGAGATCGCGACGTTCCTCTGAGGGGGATGGAAGCATCGCTTGACCGAACAACGCGAGAGGAAGGGGCCATCGAAGCGACGACGGGTCATATCCGGGCAGAGACGCGCCGTGTACTGGTCGTGGCGTACTATTTCCCTCCGATGGGCCTCAGCGGGGTGCAACGCGTGGCGAAGTTCGTCAAGTACCTG
>JALSSK010000049.1 GCA_026984335.1 Rhodothermales bacterium | reverse complement strand
CCCCTTTTCGTTTCGCATGTGAAGCGTTAAAAAACGAGATCGAGCGTGAACCAGTGGGTCTGTTCGAGGCGGCCGAAGTCGGCATAGGCATAATCGAAGCGGGCGCGGAGCGAGCGGTCGATGCGGAAGTTGAGCCCGCCGCCGAAGGTGAGGCCCTGCTCGCCGTCCACTTCAAAGAGGTTGCGGAAGCCGGTCCGAAGCGAGATCAGATCCCGGAAGACGTACTCCAGACCCATGTTCACGTATTCGCTGTTGTCGTTCGGGTGCGCGGCGTCGGTCATGAGCACGATGCGATGATTGGCCGTGGCGACGGCGTCCCAGGCAAGGCCGACGCGGAACAGGAGCGGCAGCGCGAAGCGATCGGTGAGAAACTCCGAGTTGACCACCTCGACGTTGCCCTGCTGTTCCGGAGCCGGGTCCGTGCTGAAGAGGATGTCGCGTCCGTTGATCTGCATCTTCGAGCCGAAGTTCGACATGCTCGCGCCGAGGCGGAGTGCGCGGAACGGGGTGGTGAAGAGCAAGCCCACGTCGAAGGCGAGCGCCGAGGCGGTGCTGTGCCAGACGCGCTCGTTGATGTACTTGAACGTTCCGCCGATGGAGAAGCGGTCGGTGAGGGGACGCGCGTACGAGAGCTGGAGGGCGAAGTCCTGGACCTTGAAGCGTTCGCCGGTGCCCTCGGGCCGGCGGGTGGTGCGGACGTCCATCTCTCCCGAGTCGAGGAAGATCAGCGAGGCGGCCAGCGTGCCCGCGCCGCCCAGGTTGATGCCGAAGGCGGCGAAGTTGTAGTCGATGTTGGCGAGGTACTGCGTGTGCGCCAGCTGGACGGCGCTGCCGTTCATGCGGGCCAGCCCCGCCGGGTTCCAGTACAACGCCGAGAGGTCGCTCGCCTCGGCCACGAACGCCCCGCCGAGCGAGATGGCCCGCGCCCCGACGCCGAGCTTGAGAAACTGCGCCGACGTCGTGCCCACCTTCGTGATGGTCCGCGACTCCGATGCGTCGCCGATGGTCTGCGCCCGCACGGGGAGCGCGAGAAGCGCCAGGGCCGTCAAAAGAAGAAATCGTTTCATGTCGTCAAAACGTTGAAAGATGGAACGTTCCATTGCGCGAACGTCGTAACGTTTATTTGATGACCGCAAATTTGCCGATGTACGACCCTTCCTCGGATTCCACGTGGAAGAGATACAGCCCATAGGCGATGTTCATGTTGTCCTTGGTGCGGAGATTCCAGAAGGCCTTGCCGTCGTCGAGGGCGCTCTCGTGCTCGATCGTGTCGACGAGCTCGCCCGCGAGCGTATAGATGCGGATGGTGCACTTCTGCGGGACGTTGGCGAAGTAGAGCCGCCGGTCGCCGCGCTCGGAGCGGGAGACGGGGTTGCGCGGCTCGATCTCGTTCGTGGCCACGTACGGGTTCGGCACCACGTAGATGTTGCGGAGCCCCTCCTTCACCTGCGCCGCGTCGGTCGTGGCGGCGACGGTCTTGAAGGTGAACACGTCGCCCGCCCGGAACGGCTTGCGGGTGCGGATGAAGAACACGTCGCCGTCGCCGGGCATGCGGCCCACGTCTTCGAGCTTGAGCTCCCAGGTGGCCGTCAGTTCGCCGTCGACCAGTTCGAGGAAGATGATCTGCTCGTTCACATCCCACCGGCCGTTCCGGTTGATGTCCGGCACGAAGGTCTGGATCGGCTGGTTGGCGCGCGTCAGGTTCGAGGCGTCGAAGGGCAGCGGGAGGTTGTTGTTGAAACCGACGGTCACGGGGCTGTCGGTGAAGCGGATCTCATAGTCGAACGGTTGCGCTTTCCGCCCCGGCCCGGCCGTGGCCACGCGCACTTCGAACGGGATGTCCTGCCCGCCTTCGACCCAGCCCGTCTGCTCGAGGTCGAGTTCGAGCGGGTCGTCCTGGACGAAGAGGTGCATGCCGTCGAAGACGAGATTCGATTCCTCCGATTGCAGCCGGTCGCTCCGGTAGAGGGGGCGGTACTTGAACGTGGCGAGAAGCTCGTCGCCGTCCTGCGCGCCGGAGAAGATCTGCACCGAGCCGGTTTCGGGGAGCAGGGTGTAGTCGGTCCCCTCTTCAAGCACCGTCCCGGAAGGGGTCGTTAGGCGGAAGGTCTCGGGGATGACGTTGCGGAAGCCGAGCGACGAGGTCTTCCCGATGGAAGCCCGGACGGTGACCGTCTGCGGGGTCTCGTCGATGACGGAATACATCACGCGGTCGTCCACCTCTTCGAAGTCGATGGCGTACGTCGCGCCGTCCTTCACGGCCAGGTCGTCGATGATGTTGATGGTGATCTGCCCGGTGGCCGCGCCCCGCTCGTGGACGATGCCGCCTCCCGCCTCGATGGTCGGCGGCACGTAGCCCGCCACCCTCGGGCGCGGGATGACGGACGCCGTGTTCACGTCGAAGATGAAGTCGTCCGTGACGGGGTTGAACGTGATCGTTTTGCTCGTCTCGCTCGGCGGGATGCCGTTGAGGAAGCTCGCGTCGTCCCCGCCCGCGAAACCCTTGTCATAGGCGGTCACGGCATAATAGTAGGTCTGCCCGTTGACGACGTTGTTCGAGTCCACGTAGGTGTGGAAGAGGCCCGTGTCGTCGCCGAGGTCGAACGAGACGCCGCGCTGGGGGAAGGGGATCGGCGAGGGTCCCTTGAGGCCGTCTTCGAGGTCGAACTTGGCCTCCACGCCGACGGCGTTCGTGAGCGGGCGGAAGAGGAACTTCGAGCCGTTGATGTCGGTGATGGTCTGCTGATCGCTGAACTCGTGGTCGGTCGAGCGATAGATGACGTAGCCTTCGAAGTCGTTGTCTCGGGAGAGGGGGTCGACGGAGCGCTCGGCGCGGTCGTCCCAGTAGAGCGTCACCTTGCCGTCGCCGGGGACGGCGCGCACGGTGGGCTTGTCCGGCGGCTTGGCGAAGCGGTAGCCGACGTCGAAGATCTGCTGCACGGTGGCGGCGTTGAGCTTGAGGTCGGCCAGGTTTTCTCCGACGATGAGGGCGATGGAGAAGCGTTTCGTCTCACCGGCGCGGAGGCCGAACGAGCCGGAGCCGTAGAGGAAGACGTAGTCGCCCGGCTCGGTGGGGACGCTGTCGAAGCGTTCGGGACGGACCCAGTCCCACACCTGCTCGTCGTTCGAGATACGGCTGCCGGCGAAGCGGGGCGAGGCGAACGAGGTCAACCCGATCATGTCGCTCTCGTCGATGTCGGTGAACTCGAAGTTGGGCTCGCCGGGCTTGGTGATGTCGAACGGGTCGCCGGCGGTGGGCACGCCGTCGCCCTCGCCCGCGTCGCCCGTGCCGGGGATGCCGTCGATGCCGACGTCGTCGCGGTCGATGTTCCAGTCGTTGTCGTTGTCGATGCCGTCGGTCCACGACTCGTCGATCATGCCGTCGCCGTCGTTGTCGATGCCGTCGCCCGGGAAGAACTGCCCGCCGATGATCTCATTGCCGATGCCGGGACTTTCGAGGAACTTGTATCCGAAATAGCCGGGCACGCGTCCGGGGATGTCGGACCGTCCGTCGGCGTCCCATGCGAAGACCATGTCGAGGTTTTTGTCAAAGAAGGCGAAGTCGTCCTGCCAGTCGCCGGGGCCGCCGATGTGGGGGTCGCCCCACATGCCGAAGGTCACCTTTTCGAGGTCGCGCTCGCTCTTGTTCGTGATCTTGTAGATGAGGAAGATGGCGTCTTCGGCGAGGGGATTGGCCCACTGGTAGATGCGCACCTCCACTTCGAGGCCGAGGCCGCAGTTCCGATCGGGGTCGGACGGGAAGGGATCGTACGCGAATTCGCAGTTCATGTAGTCGTTCATGAAATAGAGCGCCTCCTTGTCGGCGTTCGAGGCGCCCTGCTGAAGCGCGCCGGGCCAGACGTACTGCTTCAGGTTTTCGTTGAACCAGGAGGCGGGCCACGAGTCGGGTTTGCCGTCGAGGTCCTTGTCGGGCGCGTCGCTCGTGGGGATGAGGCTGGAGGTCTGGCTCACCACCTCGATGCCGCCGAAGTTGCCCACCGGCTCGGCGCACGGGATCGGCTGCCAGCCCCAGAACGCGGAGCCGTCGGGAGAGACCTCGCCGCCGTTCGAGACGATGCCGTCCGAGACGATGTGCATCACCCAGATCGGGTCGCCGTTCTCGTCGAGCACGAGGTTGCCGTTGTCGTCGCGGAGCTGCACGCTCTTCGGGTCCTTATGCCCCTCGTCCACCACCTCGGCGGCGACGAAGGGGCCGAACTCGAAGCCGTAGCCGAGGCCGTTCCACACGATGTCCGTGATGGTGTTGCCGGGCGAGGAGATCGAGCCGAAGTTGAGGATCTGGGTCGTGATCCGGTTGCCGTTCATCACGGCGTCGCGGCGGTTGGTGAAGTCCACGCAGTCGAGGTCGGAGCGCCGGACCTGTTTGGCCGACTGCGCGTCGATCCATTGCCGCACCTGGTCGTACGTCCATCCCCGCTGCCGAGTCTGTGCATCGGCCTTCGTTTGAGCGAAAGCGGGCAAGGATAGCGCCAGCGAGAGGAGGAGAAGGGAAAAGGCTTTATTCATAATGCGTTGAATCGTTATAACGTTGAACGTTAAAACGTTGGGTCGTTGGCGGAAGTTGGCTGGAAAAGTGGGGCGTCTTCGTGGACGCGCAGGGCCTGGCTGTGGGGTATAAGGTATTGGATGAACCGCTGGATCTGGCGAGAGACCTTGTCTACAAGCTCATATGCCTGCTCAAACTGGTCTTCGGTGATGTAACCGAGATCCAGGGCTGCGTAAAGCTGGGAACGAACTTCGTCGGCTGAGGCTCTGGCGCGCCCGAGATAGTCGATAAACAAAGCCTGTGTGCGGCTTTCAAAGCCCTCTGCAATGTTGCTCATCACAGACACGGAAGCGCGTTGGATCTGATCCCGTAATCCGAAATCACGGGCAAACGATCCGGCGCTCGTCAATTCGTAAATCTGCTTCACGAGACGACGCGCCGTCTGCCCGGCATCGAGATCCTCAAATCGTCGTATCGTCGCCATGGGTCAGGTTCCGTTGAATCGTTCTAACGTTAGAACGTTAGAACGACAGCGTCGCCCCGATGCGGATTTCGCGGGGGGCGGAGTAATAATGGGGGCGCGTATTGTACTCGTCGAGCGTGTGGATGCCGGGCTGTCCGTAGGCCGGCTCCCACGTGGCGTGGATGCCGCGCTCCCCGTTGAGCGAGTACGTGGCGCGGCCCGTGTCGTTGAAGACGAACCGCTCGTTGAGCCGGTCGAGCGCATTGAAGACCTTCGCGAACGTGCGGACGGAGAAGTTGCCGAAGCGGAAATCCTTGTACAGGTGCAGGTCGAGCTTGATCTGCGAGGGTTTCCGGTCGCTGTTCGGGAGCTGGTCGATCTTCTGGTCGATCAGGAGCGGGGTGTACGGATAGCCCGTCGAGAAGGAACTGATGATCGAGAGGCCCCAGTTGCCCGGCCTCGTGAGCGTGACCGTGGAGGAGACGATGTGGCGCTGGTCGAAGTCGAGCGGGATCAGTTCGAACTCGTTCTCTCGGCCCGAGAGGAAGTTGAAGAAGAAGGCGTTGGCGTCGTTCCGGTTGCCTTCGGCGATCTGGAACGTATAGTCGAGCGTGGCCGAGACCAGGCCGCCGCGCGGTCGCCGTTTCGTCAGGGCGAAGGTGACGCCCTTGACGTTGGCGTAGTCGCGGTTGAGGTAGATGTTGTAGACGTCCTCCCCGGCGATGGTGCTGAAGCGGACGGTCTGCCGGGCGAGATAGTCGCGGATGTCCTTGAAGAATCCGGTGACGTCGAAGGCCACGTCGTCGGTGAGTTGTTGCTGCAGGCCGAGTTCGTACTGCACCGTGCGTTCGGGCCGCATGTTCGTGTTGCCGAAGGTGGGCTGGGCGCCTTTCGGGAATTCGAACTCGGGGTTGAGGTACATCCGCCGGAGCGTGGGCATCTGCGCGAAGTGGCCGTAGGAGAAGTGGACGATGCCGGTCTCGGTGATCGGGAAGGAGACGCCGAGGCGCGGCAGCACCAGCTGTTTGACGGAGGCTTTCCGGAGCGGCGTATCCCGACCGAAGGGGTCGAGCAGGTTGGGGATGTATTGCCCGTGCGGGTCGAAGCGCTCGTACCGGATTCCGGCATTGATGATGAAGTCCTCGAATTCGAGCTTGTCCTGCACGTAGGCGCTCATCTCGGTCACCTTCTGGCCTTCGTACCGGTCGTGCGCGGGGGAGTCGAGCGGGGGCACCGTCGGCTCCTTGTATTGATCGCCGTCGAAGAGGACGACGAAGTTCTCCCGGTCGAGGCTGTGCAGCTGAACGTCGAAGCCCGCCTTGGCCTCGTGGACGACGCCGAACTGCCGGGTGAAGTCGAACTTGGTGCGGAGCGAGCGGGAGCGCTCCTCGATGTGGCTCTTCTGGTTGCCGCCAAAGAGAAAATTGTTGCCGGGGAAACCCTGGATCTTGTTGGAGGAGACGTACCGGGGATCGAGCGGATCCTCATAGAGATACTGCCGGAACTCGTTCGTCGCGTACGAAACGCGGAGGGTATAGAAGGTGCGGTCGTCGAGGGTGTGGGTCCAGTGGAGGCTGTGGTTGTAGCTTTTGTCGCGGTTGGTGACCACGCCGTCGGGGTTGAAGCGGTAGGCGAAGTTGAACGGCTTGCGTTTGCCCCGGTCGTGGAGGAACGAGTATTCGACCTTGACGCCGGAGAAGGGCCGAAGGCTCAGCTTGCCGATGAAGTTGGCGCTCGAGTTCGGGTTCATCGCCACCCGTTCGCCCCGCGCCGCAGCGGGGTCGCCGGCGACTTCGTACCACGGCTTCCCCTGAAGCTCGTAATACCAGGCGGGTCCGTTATAGTCGGGGAGGAATTCCCGAATGTTTTCGAGCAGCGCGGGGTCGCCGTTGAAGTTGGCCGAGTCGGAGGGGAGGTGTTCGCGGAAGCCGAAGATCGAGCCGTCGTCGACGTCCCGGCGGTAGGAGACGAAGAAGCGGAGCGGTTGGTAGAAGGGAACCGGCCCGCTGAGGGTGCTCTCGAAAGTGTACACGTTGAGCCGGTAGCCGGAGGGGGTGAAGAAGATGTCGTCGTTGCCGGTGACGGTGTCGCCGCCGTAGAAGCTGACCGAGCCGTGGTAGTCGTTGCCGCCCTCTTTCGTGACGAGGTTGACGATGCCGGACATGGCGCGTCCATACTCGGCGTTGAACGCGCCCGAGATGACGGTCATCTCCTGGATGGCGTCCGAGGCGACGCTCGTGGCCAGGCCGTTCGTCTCGAAGGGGTTGCCCACCGAGAGGCCGTCGACGAGGTAGGCGATCTCGTTCGAGCGCCCGCCGCGGATGTGGATCGCTCCGTCGGCTCCCTGGTTGACGCCCGCCTGCGTGACGAGCACGCCGAAGAAGCCTTCCACGGGCAGGGCGTCGATCTCTTCGGCGTTGACGGTGCGCTTCGAGGCCGTCAGGTCCTTCTGCACCAGCGGCCGTTCCGCCACGACCACCACCTCCTCGCCCTGAAGGACCTGCTCGCGCATCTTGAGGTCGTACCGGGTCGTCTGTCCGGTCACCACGCGGATGCCCTCGACGCGCTGGCTCTGGAAACCGATGTACGAGAAGAGGAGCGTGTACTCGCCGGGCCGGACGTTGACGATGATGTAGTTGCCGTTCACGTCGGAGACGGTCCCCTGCGTCGTCCCGTCGATGAGCACGTTGACGCCGATGAGGGGCTCGCCGGTGGCCGCGTCCGTGATGCGACCGGCGATCTTGCCCTGGCCGAAGACCGCCAGGGGCGCGAGCCATACCATCAGGCTGAAAAGGAACGGACGGAGCCGAACAAACCGGCTGCGATTGTGCTTCCTGCGCATGAGTAAAACGGCTGAAGGATGAGGCGTGATGATCGTATGACGGAAAACCCTGAAGAAACACGCTCGTTGATTGGAAAGAAAGGTCAAAAGAAGGCGCTTTCCGTTAAGGCGGAGGGAGGAAGGACGCGCGTTTCATAGCGGGCCTGCGTCGATCGACATCTTCGGGATAAAAAAGGGGAGAGGCTCAACGGTGAACCTCTCCCCCTTGATTCATTCGGGGCGCTCTACTTGAGCAGCACCATCGTTTTGGTCTGCCGGAAATTCCCGTATTCGAGCGCATAGAGGTACGTCCCGCTGGCCACGGAGACGCCCGCGTCGTTCGTGCCGTCCCACGTCACTTCGTGCGCGCCCTGCGAGAGCAGGCGGTCGTTGACGAGGGTGCGCACCAGCCGCCCGGCGACGTCGTACACCTTCACGCTCACGTTCTTGTCGAGCGGAAGCGAGAAACGGATCGTCGTCGAGGGGTTGAACGGGTTCGGGTAGTTCTGCTCGAGCACGTAGTCCGAGGGCAGCACCACACGCTCGTCTTCGATCTTCACGGCAAGGCCGTCCATCGAAACGATTCTGAGGAAGGAGCGAATAGGCGATTCCATGCGTTCCCGCACCGTCCGGTCAAACCGCAGGGAGTCGGTGTTCCACACTTCATCATAGACGTACAGGCTGTCGTCAACGCCCTGAAAAGAGACCGCGATTTCGACGTTGCCGTCTCCGTCGGCGTCTCCGAGATAGGCGATGCCCGAGACGAAGAGAGGATCATCGGTGTTGCTCGAAGTAGCGCCAAACTTGGATTTGTCGGTTTCGAAGAACGTCGTCATCGTTCCGAGAGAATCTCGATGAACGATGTTGAAGCCCAGCGTATCGATGGGGGTGCCGGTGTCGATGAGTTCAACGGAATAGCTGTTTCCGTCTTTCGGATCCCCGCCTAGATACTCGGCTACGGTGATGAAGTGAGAAGGGATGCCGGCTTCCCAGTCGTCTGCCTGATAGCCGTTGCCGCCCGCAATCAGTTCCATGTTTCCGTCGTTGTCGATGTCGCCCACGGCAATGCCGCCCGCCCCGTCGATGGGGATTGCATCCAGAGCCACTTTAGACTCATCGATTACGAAGACGTCGTCGCCTTCGTCATAATCGATGACCGTGATGGCTTTCGTAAACCAGTTGGGATAGAACAGCTCGCTGTTGCCGTCCTGGTCGATGTCATAGGCAATGCCTCCAAAGAGCGCCACCTGATCTTCGGGGGCGGACGCCTGCAAATTGTGGTTCGGGGCCGCCGGGTCCGGGAAAGCGATTTCATCGACTCCGGTCACGGTTGCATTGAAGAAGTTCATGAAATTCCAGGAATGGAACGAGAGGTCCATCTGGCCGTCCCCGTTCATGTCCGCAGCGATGAGGTCATAGGGACTGCCGCCGCCGAAGGCATTTCCGTCATCGCGAGGGCCGAGTCGCGCTTCGATGAACCAGGTTTCAAAGCCTGTGCCGACGCCGTCGGTCTCGAAGGAGCCGTTGACGGAGAGGATGTAAAAAATGTCGTGATCGGGATTGCCATCGGCCGGAACGAGGAGTTCCTGAACGCCGTCGCCGTCGATGTCCATGGCTTCCAGATTCTGAGAGCGGACGAAGCTGTCTTCAAGCCCGTCGAGTTCAAAGAAGTTGCCGATGGTGGCCGGGAGGGTTCCGTAGTTGTCCGAACCCACGACGCCGTCGTGCTCCCAGACGTAAACGCCGTTCACCAGATCGGGGTTGGCGTCGCTGTAGCCGGTGCCGGCCACGTAGACGATCTCCCAGTTTCCATCGCCGTCGAGGTCGGCGGCGGTGGCGTAGCGCGCGTTGCTGCTTGAGGCGGAGGAGTCTACCATGGCCGTGGAGTAGACCAGTTCCCACGTGTCGGCTCCGTTGTTTTCGAGCACATGCACGCGACCGCCTGCTCCGCTGTGCTGGGCGACGAGGATTTCGATCTTTCCGTCACGGTCGAGATCCCAGGGGCCGGAGAGACCGCGCGCTCCGTTCTGGGCGCCAACCGGAAACGGGTCCGTTAGTTGTCCCGTGCGTTCCGGGGAGAAGACGTACTCGGTGGATTGCCCCAGAGCGCTCCCGGCGCTCAGAAATAGGAGCATGACGCCCAGGGTGGTAGCTTTACGCATAATACCTCCTCAAAATGCTAGGTGATACGGTGTCGAAAGACACGAAGGGGTGTTCCGGGGGAAATCTGTGGCTGTGGTCGCGTCCTAACCGACCGCTGTGGGGTAAGTCTGTCCGAGAAGTATAAAGCAAACGGGGGCAGCGAGTCAAACACAACCCGTCTCTAACCCATGCGCCGCATCGTGGAAGCGATTCCAATGTTTGGCGCCGCGCGTTCCGGAAAGGCCCTCGCGCCGGGCAATAGACGCTCTAAAGACGCCCATTTGCCCGGAAAACATCACATCATCAGGCGCTCCTTGAGCATTTTCGAGCGTTCCCGGCTGGCGATGACCTCGTGGTCGCCGGTGAGGAGGAGCTTCAGTCAGGAAGAACTTCCGGGAGAATGGCGTTTATCTCCTGCACGAAGATGCGGGCTTCGGCAAGCGCGTTTTCGGCTTCTTCCCTCGTAAAAATGACCAGTTCTGCATAATCCGCTTCAAGGCGGCGTTCAAAGGCGCGTCGCGCCAAACGGGCCATTTCCTTTGAAAGGATGCCCGGTTTGACGAATTCCCGGCTCAGAAGCATGAGGGTCCCGCTGTGCTTTGAAGCGCCGAGCCGGCGTGTGGCCAAAAGTGCGAGGCTGGCATAAAAAATGGCGTAGTAGGCCCGGCTGATGGCATCGCGAAAGAGATTCGTGTCGATCAGCGTGCCGGCAGCTTTGAGCGCATCATTGGCCTGCTCTATACGGTAGGCAACGAGGGCTTTGATCTTGTCGGTTTCCGTCATGCTGCCACGCCTTCCCGTAAGATGGTGGCGACGAGCGGGCCGGCAGACTGCGGACCCTTCTCGAAGGCTTCCCGCTCATAAACGATGGTGGTGACGAGCCGGTCCGATTCGAAGCCGACCTCCCAGGCGACATCGCCGATCCAATCCTTTATCGCTCGAGAGACCTTGCAGTCGAGCACGACGCATATATCGAGGTCGGATTCCCAGGTTGCCTCGTCGCGGGCTCGGGAGCCGAACGCCCAGATCTTTGCTTCCGGAAAACGCACTCGAATGCGCCTTGCAAACTGCGTCAGGATATGTCGGTCGGCAGCCTTCATGGTCCGGTTGTGTAAGGGGTTACAAAGTACGGCTCGGGGCGGGAGTTTCGCCAGCCTTCACATCATCAGCCGCTCCTTGAGCATTTTCGAGCGTTCCCGGCTGGCGATGACCTCGTGGTCGCCGCTGAGAAGGAGCTTATACCGCCCGCTGAACCACGGAATGAGTTCGCGGATGTGGTCGTATTGCACGAGGGCCGAGCGGTGGACGCGCACGAAGCGGCTCGGGTCGAGGTGCGCTTCGAGCTGGTCGAGGGTATAGCTGACGATGTGTTGCCGGAGGCGGGGCTTGCCCACGCCGGCGGGTTCGTCGAGGACGTACAGGCGCGCGATGCCCTCGCTGATCTCGGCGGAGACGAGGCGCTCGACGGGGACGATGAGGATGCGGTCGCGGTAGGGGATGGAGAGCTGTTGGATGTATGGGCCGGAGGCGGGTTCGGCGGATGGGCGGGCGCTCGTCTGCGCCTCCACCCAGTCGAGCAGCCGTTCGATCCGCTCGTCGCCGGCCTGCCGCGCGTCGGGGCGCTCGGCGGCCCGCTCGGCGCGCGCGACGGCTTCTTCGAGGCGCTCCCGGCTGATGGGCTTGAGGAGGTAATCGACGGCGTTCGCCTCGAAGGCGCGGAGCGCGTATTCGTCGTAGGCGGTGGTGAAGACGACGACCGGACGGCGCGCGGGATCGAGCCGTTCGACGACGTCGAAGCCGTTCATCTCGGGCATCTGGATGTCGAGGAAGAGGAGGTCCACCGGCGTCTCTTTCATCCGTTCGAGGGCCTCCACGCCGTCCGAAGCCTCGCCCGCAATGCGGAGGCGTCCGGCCTCTTCCATCGGCGTGAGCAGGCGCCTGAGGCGGCGGCGGGCCGGGGCCTCGTCGTCAACGATCAGAACGTGGAGCATGGCAGTGCGGGTTGGGTGATGGGCATCGCGGGTGTGCGGGGCGTGGCGCTTTTCAAGGCGAGTTCCGTGCAATCGTTCTTTATGCCGGGGGACGATAGCCGTCGCCGGAAGAGGCGCCGGGGCGGGAGGGCGGCACGAGGAGGCGGACGGTTGCGCCCTCCCCGGGACGGCTCCACATTCGGAGGAGGTCGCTCCGGAGGTACAGGTGTTCGAGGCGCTCCGCCACGTTCGCCAGGCCGATGCCGTAGAAGCCGTCGGGGACGAGCTCGCCCGGCGCGGCGTCGAAGAGCGCGGGGATGCCCACGCCCGTGTCGGAGACGATGATCTCGACGAGCCCGTCTTCGGTCCGCCGGCACACGATCCGCAAGCGCCCGCCCTCGCGCTGTTTTTCGATCCCGTGCTTGACGGCGTTCTCGACGAGCGTCTGCAGGGCGAAGGCGGGCACCGGGACGGCCTGCACCTCCGGCTCCACGTCTATCTCCACGCGCAGCTTGTCGCCGAAGCGCGCCTGCTCGATGGCGAGGTAGTGCGAGACGAGCGCGAGTTCCTCTTCCAGCGACACGAACGGATGCCCGCTCGTCTGAAGGATGTGCCGGAAGATGGCCGCGAGGTTTTCGACGACGGCCTCGGCTTCCTCCGGACGCTCCTCGATCAGCGAGATGATGGTGTTCAGCGCGTTGAAGAGGAAGTGGGGGTTGATCTGTGCGCGAAGGGCGACGAGCTGCGCCTCGGCGCGCTGCCGGGCGAGCATCTTCTCCCGCTCGACGAGGTTCAGCCGTTCGACGGCGAGGGCAAGCTGTCCTCCGAGCGAGCGGAGTTGTTCGAGGTCTTCGAGGTTGTAGACCGCCCGCCGCTGTTTCTTCATGCCGAGCACGAGCAGCCCGATCGGCGCGCCGTCGCCCATGATCGGGACGGCCAGCGCCGCGCCGCGCTCGGTCAGGAGCCGGGAGAGTTCCGCGGGCAGGCGGCTCTCGTCCAGTTCGGGATTGCGCGCCCAGATGCGTCCTTCGCGTTCGAAATGTGGCCAGATGCGGTGGAAAAGGCGTTCGGTGAGGTAGGGCGGCTCCGGGTGATACGCGCTCGAAACCCAGGGCCCGGTCGTGCCGAGCGGGCGGATGAAGAGGATGGCCGAGCGGGCGTCATAGGCTTTGCCCACCACGTCGATGGTGCTTCGGACGAGCGTCTCGTGGTCGAGGATGGTGCGCATCTGCTCCTGAAAGCGGCTCACCGCCTTTCGCGCGCGCTGTCGGTCGGTGACGAAGAAGGCGCGGGTGTAGGCGCGGATCGGGCGCGCCAGCCGCTCGAAGACGATGAGCAGCAGCACGACGTACAGCCCCGCCACCACGTGGCGCGGGGCGGCCATGCGTTCGAGGTACGGATCGAGCACCGACATGCCGCCGACGAAGGCGAAGAAGACGAGGCCGAGCACCGTCAGGTACGTCAACGCGCGTGAGAGCACCTCGTCCACCTTGCCGTGACGGAGAGGGGCCGCCGAGACGAGCGTTACGGGGACGACGAAGAGGAGCTGGGCGCAGACGATCAGCCAGCCCGCGGTCGTGTCCGTGACGGATCCGAGAATGGGGACGACGCCGAGCACCGAGAGCGCGGTGAAGAGCGCCGCCGTCAGGATGACCGCCGCGCCGGCGGGCCGCCAGCTCCAGAGCAGCCGCTCGGCCTTCTCCCGCTCGAAAGCATAGAGGGCGAGCACGAGCAGCGCCGCCGCTCCGATGTAGCACGAGGCGTAAAAGAGGATGGGCACGAGCAGGCCGTCGAGCGTCAGCGGCCCCAGGGCGCCCTGCACGGATGTGATCAGCGCCGCCGGTGCGAGCAGGAGCGGCGCGACGTAGATGGCCGCCCGCCCCGCGCCGAGGCGTTCGTCTTCGAGCAACTCGGCGTCGCAGAGGACCTTGCGGAAGAGAAGCACGGGAAAGCCGATCCACCCCGCCAGGCTGATGAGCGTCAGCCCCTGAAAGATGTGGTCGTACGCGCTGCCCGTGACCGGCGGGCCGAAGAGCTCGACCATGAGCATCCGGGCCAGATTGCCGAACATCCAGAGCGAGGAGACGAGGATGAGCAACAGCGGTTGCCACGCGGTGCGGCTGCGCATGGCCAGCGGCGCGGCGATGGAGAGACCGAGCAGGTGAAAGAATACGCCGAGCGTGAAGCCCCAGATGGAAAAGCGCCAGAGCGCGGCGGAGAGCGGATAGAGGAACGTCGGGTACCGGGTGAAGCGGACCGGCGCCGTGCGCACCTCGTCGTTGCGGATCACGTAGTACGTGCGCACCTGCCCCGGCTCGATGCCCTGCGTGGCGCCCCGCAGGTCCTCGGCGCTGAAATATTGCAGGCCTTCGAGCATGTAAAAAGCGTCGCCCTCCCGGATGCCGGCCTCCGCCGCCGGACCGTGCGGGAAGACGTATTCCGCCCGGATGCCGTCGTCGGCGTCTTTCCAGGCCACCCAGTCGAAACTGTGCGGCATCGCCCGGGGCCACGTCGCCGTCACGCGGTAGACCTCGACCCAGTCGGCGGCCATCTGGCCGAGCGGGATCAGCGCCACGAGCGGCGTCAGCCACACCAGGGCTCTGGCTGTGAGGAGGAATCGCTTCACGCTGGTAGGATGGATGGGAAGAGGGAGGGGCCGCGGGGCCGCCGGGAAGCTCCATCGTTGATAAGCAAAACCGCCCCCGAGGTTCGCGAGGACGCAAAAAAGGGATCCGAGTGGTGGATACCCGGCAGCGAACGGTTTCGGGAAGAACGTTTGCGGGCGTCGTTCTTATAAGGGGCATCGCCAACCGCCCACACGCGACGCATGCTCATCGACACCCACGCTCATCTCTACCTCGACCGCTTCGACGAGGACCGCGAAGCCGTAATCGCCCGCGCCCGGGCAGCCGGCGTCGCGCGCATCCTGATGCCGGCCATCGACGTTCCCTCGATCCACCGGGCGCTCGAACTCTGCGAACGGCACGACGGGCTCTTTGCCATGGCCGCCCTCCACCCGTCCGAAACGAAAGAGGCCACGGACGAAGACTTCGCGGCCGTGGCGGCGCTGTGCGATCATCCGAAGGTGGTGGCCGTCGGGGAAAGCGGGCTCGATTACTACTGGGACCGCTCCTTCGACGACCGACAAGAGCGCTTCTTCCGCCGCCACATCCGCCTCGCCATCGAGAAGGACCTGCCGCTGATCCTCCACAATCGCGAGGCGACCGACGACCTCGTGCGCATCCTCGAAGAGGAGCGGGCGGCCTCCGACCGTCCCGGGCGCATGCGCGGCATCTTCCACAGCTTCGAACAGACGGCGGAAGTGGCCCGGAAGGCCGCGTCGCTGGGCTTCCTCATCGGTCTCGGCGGTCTGTTCGTCAACAAGAAACGCGTCGCCCGGGCCGTGCGCGAGGCGCCGATGAAGCAGATCGTGCTCGAAACCGATGCCCCGTTCCTCGCGCCGGATCCCATGCGGGGGAAACGGAACGAGCCGGCCTTCCTGACCTATGTCGCCGAAAAGCTGGCGGCAGTCAAGGAGAAGACCTTCGAGGAGGTCGCGCGCGTCACCACCGAGAACGCCCTTCGTCTCTTTCGACTCGAGGAACGTGCCGGTTGAGCGGCGGGGAATTTTTGCGATGCCCGCTTTTACCGTTTGAGGCGGCGGCGTTTCCGTCGATACCCATGGCAAGCCACAAACGAACGCGCGCGAGCGCGAACGACGGAAGTCTTCCTCCAACGAAGCGCCCTTTTCGCACCGGCATGGAATACGCTACGCTCGAAGATTTTATCACCGCCTACCCGGAGCCCACCTTCGAAGAGATGCTGCGGCTTTGCGTCGCCTACGGTCTCGTGTCCGGCTACGAAGCGAGCATGTTCGGGGTCCGGCTCACGTGTATCCAGGAGGAATACGAATTGAGCGTGGATGAGGCCGAGGTCATGATGCGCGGCTTATTGCTCGGTTTCTTTTACGGGCATTGCCGGGACAATCTCGCCCTGGCGCACTGGGGTGTCTGACGCCGCACCTTCCAACCCATCCGGACTTAAAGGGGCCGACGAAGCTCTTAATAATGCCTGTTCTCCGACGATGATACGAGCGTCCGCCGGACGGAACGGGAAATATTCACCGCTGCATTCCAGACGACTCAGTGTCCTCCGATGACGTCATTCGAACTCCGGAAACATTTGGAAGAATTGTTGGCGGCGATCAGCATCGATCGCGTGCTTCCGAAATATATTTTCATTCTTGCGCGCGGGTATCAGCAGATCTCGCAGGAATTGATCGAACTCCTTCACACGCGCAATCGGACGATTTTTTCAAAGAAACAACAGTTCACCCAGGACAAATTCCTGGAAATCCGAAAACAGTCCGACACCTTCCCGCTGGGACACATCTTCCATGAGGGGATCACCCTGAAGCAGACGCTCCAGCGTGTGCGGGGCGCTTTCGAGGACGTGGAAGACCGCGCCGTGCGGGAACTGGCCGAGCAGGCGGAGAGCTTCTATGAAGCCGCTGAGCGGTATGCTCGTTCGGGCAGTGACGAGTCTTTCGCCGAGTTGCTGATCGAGGCGGGGCACCTCTATCCGACGCTCATTGCGTTCCGGCATCTATTCTCCACGATGCGACAGATGCTGGCGCAGAACGATGAGGTAGGGCAGGGGCAGGGGCAACTCTCGCTTTTCTTCAAACACAGCCGGTCCTTCGGAGCCGTGGTCGGGAAGCTGGCTTCGCTCGAGCGGGCTTATCACGAACTGTGCCGTCTGACCGACGTGTCCTGTGAGAAACAGGCGCTCCGCGTCGTCAAGATCGAGACCGGCGGGCTGGATGCGGGCGGGTTGTGGGTGTCGGTGGTCGGGGAGGCGCGCATCATCGACATGCTGGGGGCGCTCATCGGGCGGTATGCCCTGTTCCTCTTCCGCCGTCTCGCCACGGTCGATCCGGAGACGCTCATCTCCGACCGCGTCCTGGCCAACCAGTCGCTCGTCAACCTCATGGACGAACTCGAACGGGTGGGCTTCCGCACGTTGCTCTCGGACGAATCGACCCTTCAAAAATCGGCGCTCGTGCTCCGGCGCGACTTCGTGACCTTGCTCGCAGGTGAGCCCTCGGTGCAGGTCAACGACGAATGCTTCGAGGTGGATCAGCCCGCCTGGCCGGCCTACATCACCGAGAGCCTTCGCCTGCTGCCGAAGTACAATACGGTCGTTCAGCTGAACGAGCAGGTCGGATAGCCGAAACGCCTCGCTTCTCTTTCACCGTTCGGGTGCAACCCCGCCGCCGTCGGTGTGTTGTATCAAAGGTCGCTCCGCCCGAAAAAAATCTGCGGCTGCGGGTTATATTTTGCGGGTGTGGGGTGTTTGACGGAATATGACGCTCCGTTGTCAGCGCGGCTTGCTATCCTGCCGCCACGCGAGACGTTTTTCCGCTGAAACAACCTTTCTCATACACAATCGACGAGTGGAACATGGCAGATCCCGCAAAGCAGAGAGCGCTGAGCATGGCGCTCAAGCAGATCGAGAAAAATTACGGCAAGGGCGCCATTATGCGGATGGGCGATGCGCCCGTGGTGGCCATCGACGCCATCCCGACCGGTTCGCTGGCGCTCGACGCCGCACTGGGCGTGGGCGGCGTGCCGAGGGGCCGCGTCATCGAAATCTACGGCCCGGAATCGTCGGGGAAGACGACCTTGGCCACGCACATCATGGCGGAGGCACAGAAGCTCGGAGGCACGTGCGCCTTCATCGACGCCGAGCACGCCTTCGACGCGAGCTATGCCGGCAAGCTCGGCGTGGACATCGACAACCTCTTCATCTCGCAGCCCGACACGGGTGAGGACGCGCTCAACATTTGCGACATGCTCATCCGAAGCGGCGCGCTCGACCTGATCGTGATCGACTCGGTGGCGGCTCTCGTGCCGCGCGCCGAGATCGAAGGCGACATGGGCGACAGCCACGTGGGCCTGCACGCCCGCCTCATGAGCCAGGCGCTCCGCAAGCTCACCGGCACGATCAACCGCACGAAGACGGTGCTGATCTTCATCAACCAGATCCGCGAAAAAATCGGCGTGATGTTCGGCAGTCCCGAAACGACTACCGGCGGGCGCGCGCTCAAGTTTTATTCGTCCGTCCGCATGGACATCCGCCGCATCGGCGCGATCAAGGACGGCACGGAGGTCGTCGGCAACCGCACGCGCGTCAAGGTCGTCAAGAACAAGGTGGCCCCGCCGTTCCGCGAAGCCGAGTTCGACATCATCTATGGCGAGGGCATCTCGGCGGTGGGAGAACTGGTGGACATCGCCGTGGACCAGGACATCATCCGTAAGAGCGGATCGTGGTATTCATACGGCGACCTCCGGATCGGGCAGGGCCGTGAGTCGGCGAAGGCCTGGCTCCGGGAGAACGAAACGCTTCACGCCGAGGTCAAGAACCGGGTCAAGGAAGCGCTCGGGATGATCCCGAAGGCGGAGCCCGCCAACGGGGTCGCTGCGGAGACCGTCTGACGGCGATGCGCGCCCGCCCGCGCTCGTCCGTGCGCCGCCGGAGGGCGACGTGGCTGCTTATCGGCCTCACCATCGCCGTCGGCGGAGGCGATGCGTATGGACAACCGGCCGATACCCTTTCTACGGACGCGCGCCTCTTCTATGCCGTCTATCGCCTCGACGACCCCCTGCTCGGGGACTATCTCCGGAGCGCGAATGCGACGGCCTATCCGGTGTTCTTCGCGGGCCCGGCGGCGGCATGGGCCGGCGCGGCGCTCCTTCGCGACGACGGCGGCTATGAGGACGCCTATCGCCTGTCGCTCGCGTGGGGGTTCGCCTCGGCGGCGGCCGTGGGGCTGAAACATCTCTTTCGAAGACCGCGGCCGTACGCCGTGCTTCCGGACGTGACGGTGCGCGGAGGGCGTCCGACCGATCCCTTCTCTTTCCCTTCCGGCCACACGACCCTCGCCTTCGCGATGGCGGCCTCGTGGAGCTTCTCGCATCCGAAGTGGTACGTCGTCGCGCCGGCGGCGGCGTGGGCGGCGAGCGTGGCCGTGAGCCGGATGTGGCTCGGCGTCCATTACCCGGGCGACGTGCTCGCAGGGGCATTGCTCGGCACGGGGACGGCGGTGCTCGTCCACCTCGTCGGCCCGTCGATCACGCCGGGTTTTTTGAAACGCGAGGATCGCAGGGCGCCGGGAAGGATCGCCCTGCGTCTCCGCTTCTGAGGGAGACGGGAGGCTCAGTTTGAGGAGGCGGCGGGAGGGCGCGCGCATTCGCCGCCGCCCGCGTGTGCGAGGCTCTCCCCGCACACCTCGCCGAGCCCCGCCTGCGAGAGCGTCCACGCGATGATGGTTTCTTCGAAACGGAAACGCGGGCGGGCGGCATCCTCGTACCGGAACGCATGATCCACCTCCGGCACGATCACGACTTCGAGGGGGGCGTCCGGCGGCAGGGCTTTCCGGAGATGCGTGAGGCTCGTCTCGACCGGGATGACGGTGTCGCGCGCGCCGTAGAGGACGAGAAAGGGCGCCTTCACCATGCGCAGTTCTTTGGAATAATCCGAGGCGAGGGAGTTGTACAGCGGGCTTCGGACGAGGCGCGACGAGGGCGGAGGGAGAAGAGAACCGGGAAGATACGAGGCCAGTTCCTCGCGCCGGCGGTCGAGGGGATGGAGCGGGGCGCCGTTTTCGAGGCGGGTGAGGAAGTCGCGCCAGAGGGCGAGGAAAGGGGCGCGCCAGTACGGGGCATAACTGAGCCGGGCGAAGAGGTTTTCGAGGGCGAACAGGCGCGTTTCGCGGGGAGAGACGAACGGAGGCGAAGCGGCCGCGAGGAAGGCGACGCCCCCGGCGCGCGCGGCGACGACGGGCGCGAGTCTGCCGCCCTGGCTGATGCCGATGAGGCCCGTGCGCGCGGCGTCGATCCGGGGATCCGCGCGGAGGTGGTCGAGCGCGGCCACGGCGTCGTCGATGAGGTCGTCGAAGGTGGTGTGTTCCCACACGCCGCCCGAAAGCCCGGTGCCGCGCTTGTCGTAGATGAGCGCGGCGATGCCGCACCGGGCCAGCCGCGTGGCGATGAAGCGGGGCGTGTAGTTGACCTGCGAGTCGCGCCCGCCGCCGGCGAGGATGACCACGGCCGGATGGGGACCGGGACGGTTCGGCACGAGCAACCGTCCCGCCAGCACGACGTCGTCCCGCTCGATGTGGAGGCGCGTTTCGAGGTAGGCGCCCGTCGTCTGCGGCGGTGAGGCCAGGCAGGGGAGCGCCGGATCGCCGACGTCCGTCCGCGACGGCGCCGCCGGGCCGCTCGATGCGGCGATCATCATGAAGAGGAGAAGGAAACCACGCATCGACGCGCCGAAAATCCCCGGAAGCAATACCCCCTCCCAGACGTCCGAGCGGGGAGATGGTTGCCGGGAACGATCATTTGGGGCCATCCGCGCCTTCTTTGGTCACTCGGTGGCCCAGTCGGGGAAAGAGAGGCCGAGGCGTTCGACTTCCGCCTTCGGCGCGCCTTCCCACTTCGTCACGAACCGGTTGCCCATGTACTGCAGGTCTTCCATACCCTCCTTCGTCGTCCAGAAGCCGGAGGCGGTCAGGTTGCGGAAGCGGTTGAAAAAGGCGACGCCGTGGGCGAGCTCCGGCGCGGCCTCCTCCGGATAGGCGATCTCATCGAGCACGCGCCGCCGTTCGTCCTCGGTGGCGGCGGCGAAGGTGTGGCCGAAGCGCCGGAGGGTGTGGGCGTCGAGCCACGCGAGGCCGCCGCGCATGGGCGTCTGCATGTTCGGGCGATCCGTCATCATGAAGTCCATGAACTCGGGCACGCCGAGCTCGGTGGCGCTCCCGGAGCGTTCGTCCGCCGGGAGGATCAGGTCGACGAGGAGGCGGACGGTCTCGTATTCATGCGCGGTGAAGAACTGCGGCTCGAAGTCCCCGGCGGCCCGCGCGGCGACGGTCCGCTCGTGGGCGCGCTCGACGTCCCGACCCGTCCATGTGAAGCCCGCCATCAACGGGGCGAGCGCAATCATTTTGAAAGATTCGCGGCGATCCATGGCATATGCGTCTGGTAAGAAAGCGGAGCGGGCCTCAAAGCTCGCCCCTATTCCGAAGCTCGGCGATGTGCTCGGCGGTGCGCCAGGCCATCGCGAGAATGGTCCACGTCGTGTTCTTGTGCGCCTGGGAGACGAAAGGCGCGGCGTCGGCCACGAAGAGGTTTTTTACGTCGTGCGCCTGGCAGTATCGGTTGAGCGCGGAAGTCTGCGGGTGGTCGCCCATCCGCACCGTGCCCACCTCGTGGATGATGCGTCCCGGCGGGAGGATGCCGTAGCCTTCCTCCTTCGAAGGCATCGGCGAGAGCACTTTGCCGCCCATGGCCCGGATCAGGCGCCGGGCGGCCTCCTGGGCGTGTTTGATCTGGAGGTATTCCTGGTCGCTCCATGTGACGTTGAAGCGAAGCACCGGGATGCCGTACTTGTCGACGGTGGTCGGGTCGATCTCGCAATAATTGTCGTACCGCGCGATCATCTCGCCCCGCGCCGAGAAGCCCGCCAGGGCTCCGTAAAAGCGGCGGTAATCCTGTTTGAGGGAGAGGCCGTAGCCCCCGGCTTTTTTGAGGTTGTTGTTCGCATCGTCGACGAGGCCGTTGAAGCGGTGGATGTCGCCCATGAAGCCGTAACCGGGCTCCCCGCGTCCGCCCCACACTTCGAGGTGGTAGCCCCGGGCGAAGTCGCGTTTCTCGTTGTATCCGAACCACGGAATGTAGATGTGCGCGCCGCCGACGCCGTCCTCATTGTAGGCGGGGCGGTCCATGAGTTGCGGAAAGAGCCCCACGATGTCCGCGCCGGTCGAGTCCATGAGGTAATGCCCGACGACGCCGCTCGAATTGGCGAGCCCGTTCGGGTGGCGCGGCGACTTCGAGTTGAGCAGGAGCCGCGCCGTCTCACACGCGCTCGCGGCCAGCACGACGACCCTGGCCCGCACCTGGTATTCCCGCATCTCCTGCGTGTGCACGTACGAAATGCCGGTGGCGAGCCCCTCGCGGTCGGTGAGCACCTCGCGCGCCATCGCGTGCGGGATGATGGTCAGGCGGCCCGTCTTCTTCGCCGGAGGAAGGAGCACCGAGGTGGAGGAGAAGTTTGAATGTGTGGCGCAGCCCCGGTTGCACTGCGCGCAATAGTGACACGCGGGCCGACCGTTGAGCGGCTTCGTCAGGATCGAGAGGCGGTTGGCGAGCACCGGGATGCCCGCCTTCTTGCCCCCTTCGATGACGAGCAGTTCGTGGAGGCGCGGCTTCGGGGGCGGGAGGAAGACGCCGTCGGGCTCATTGGGGAAGCCGTCCCGGTTGCCGAAGATGCCGACGAGGCGGTCCACCTTGTCATAGTATGGCGCGACGTCCTCGTAGCCGATGGGCCAGTCGTCGCCGTGGCCGTCGAGCGAGCGTCCTCGGAAGTCGTCCGGGCCGAAGCGAAGGGAGATGCGCCCCCAGTGATTCGTGCGTCCGCCGAGCATGCGCGCGCGGAACCAGTCCCACTTCGTGCCGGGCGCGTGCGTGTACGGCTCGCCGTCGATTTCCCAGGCGCCGATGCACCCGTCAAACTCGCCGAAGGATCGCTCGGGCGTGGCGGCTCCCCGCCGGGGGGAGGTATAGTTCCATCGGAACATTGCGCCGTCGGTGGCGGAA
>JALSSK010000048.1 GCA_026984335.1 Rhodothermales bacterium | reverse complement strand
AGAAGGAGGTCGTCCGGGAGCTGGCGCAGATGTTTCGTTTCCCCGCCGATGCGCTCGGGCATCTCACGAGCAGCGGCACCATCGCCAACCTGGAGGCGCTGTGGGTGGCGCGTGAGCTCCGCCCGGACCGGGCCGTCGCTTTCAGCGCCGAGGCGCACTATACGCACGGGCGTATGAGCGAGGTGCTCCGTATGCCTGCCGTGCGCGTGCCCGCCGACGCCCGGGGGCGCATCCGCCTCGACGCGCTCGAAGACGTCCTCCGCGCCGGCGGGGTCGGCGTCGTCGTGCTCACGGCGGGGACGACCGCCCTCGGCGCCGTCGATCCCATCGCCGATGCGCTCGATCTCTGCGCCCGGTACGACTGCCGCGCGCATGTCGACGCCGCCTATGGAGGCTTCTTCACGCTCCTCGCCCACGACGACGGGCCGCTCTCCCCCGAGACGCGCCGCCACCTCCGCGCCGTCGCCCGCGCCGACTCCGTCGCCATCGACCCGCACAAGCACGGCCTTCAGCCCTATGGGTGCGGCGCGATCCTCTTCCGCGACCCGTCCGTCGGGCGTTTCTATCGGCACGACTCCCCGTACACGTACTTCACCTCCGACGCCCTCCATCTCGGCGAGATCAGCCTCGAATGTTCCCGCGCCGGAGCCGCCGCCGGGGCGCTGTGGCTGACGCTCCGCCTCCTCCCGCTTCGCGCGGACGAGGGGCTCGGCCCCGTCCTCGCCGCCGGACGGCGCGCCGCCCGACGGTGGCACGCCCTCCTCGACGCCGACGCGGCGTTCCACCCGTTCACGACGCCCGAACTCGACATCGTGACCTTCTTTGCCGACCCCGAGCCGCCCCGGGCGTCGACGATCGACGACGAGAGCCAACGCCTCTTCACCGAGGCGATGCGTGATCCCGACGACCCGGTCTTCTTGAGCGTCCTTCGCGTCGAGAGCGCCGCGCTCCGGGCGCGCATCCCCGGCCTCGAGATCGACCGGCCGCAGGCGCGCATCCTCCGGAGCGTGCTCATGAAGCCCGAGCACGAGACGTACGTGCCGCGCCTCCACGACCGCGTGCGGGCCCTCGCCGAGGCGCGAACCTTACCCACCCGCCGGGGGTGACGCTTCCCACCCCTGCCTCTCCCGAGAATCATCATGCCCGAACCCTCCCCTTCCGACCGGATCCGTCCGGCGGCCACCGTGCTCGTGTGTCGTCCCGCCGGGGACGGCTTCGAAGTGTTCCTCGTCAAGCGGCATGGAAAGTCCGTGTTCATGCCTTCGGTGCACGTCTTCCCCGGCGGGCGTGTGGAGGAGGGCGACTTCGCCCTCGCCCGGCGCCTGCCGCCCGAGGTCCGCGCCGCCGCTCGCCTCGACGGCCTCGGCGACGACGCGGCGGCGGCGGCCTTCGGTGTGGCGGCCGTGCGCGAAACGGCGGAAGAGAGCGGCCTCCTCCTGGCCCGCGACCGCGCGGGACGACGGCCCTCCGCAGCCACGGCCCGCCGCGTCTTCGAAGCCCTCCGCGAAGGCGCTTCTTTCGCCGAACTCCTCGCCGAAACCGACGCCGTGCCCGACCTCGCGGCGCTCCATCCCTTTGCGTGGTGGATCACGCCCGACTTCGAGCCGCGTCAGTACGACACGCGCTTTTTCCTCGCCGAGGCTCCGCCCGATCAGGAGGCAACGTTCGACGACGTGGAGACGACCGAGGGGCTGTGGCTCGCGCCCGCCGAAGCCCTCGACCGCTTCCGCTCCGGCACGATGCGTCTTGCCCCGCCGACGCTTGCCTCGCTCGAACTCCTCGCCGAAGCCGGCAATCCCCGCGCCGCCCTCGACGCCGTCCTCCGGCCCATCCGTCCCGTCCGCCCCCGCATCGTCGAGGACGCCGCCGGCGCGTCCGTGCTCGTCCTCCCCGGCGACCCGCTCTATCCCGCCGAGGAGCCGCGCGTCCTGCCGCACCGCACCCGCTTCCGTGTCCTCGGCAAAGGACGCTTCGCATGATCGGGCAAGCATTTCTCCCGAGAAACGTCGAACTTCCACAGCCCCCGAAAACGAACCCGCCTCTCGGCCCGCTCATGCCCGTCTTTCGCACGCCCGACGATCGCTTCGCCGGTCTTCCCGGCTTCCCGTTCACGCCGCACTACGTGGACGTGAACGGGCTCCGCATTCATTACGTGGACGAGGGGACGGGCGCGCCCATCCTGTGCCTTCACGGGGAGCCGACGTGGTCGTATCTCTATCGGAAGATGATCCCTCCTCTGGCCGAGAAGCATCGCGTCGTCGCCTTCGATTTTGTGGGCTTCGGGCGGTCGGACAAGCTCACCGAGGCGTCCGAATACTCGTTCGACCTCCACCGGGAGACGATGCGCGGCGTCCTCGAAGCGCTCGATCTGCGCGGACTCACCCTCGTCGTGCACGACTGGGGGGGACTCGTGGGGCTGAAAGTGGCCACCGAGATGCCCGATCGCATCGACCGTCTCGTCGTCCTCAATACGTTTCTGCCGGACGGGACGGAGCGAAAGAGCGAGGCTTTTCTTCAGTGGCGGAACTTCGTTGCGCGAACGCCCGATCTGCCGGTGGGGCGTCTGGTGGCGCTCGGCACGGCGGACCCGAGCCGTGTGCCGCCCGAGGTGCAGGCGGCCTACGACGCCCCGTTCCCCGACGCCGCCTCGAAAGCAGGCGCGGCGGTGTGGCCGCTCATGGTCCCGATGACGCCCGACGACCCCGTGGCTCGGGCGATGGTCGAGGCGCGTCGCGGCCTCGCCGGGTGGCACAAGCCCGCCTTCGTCCTTTTCTCCGACGCCGACCCGATCCTCGGCGCGGCGCACCGGTTCTTCAAAACGCTCCTCCCCACGGCCGGCGATCAGCCGGAGACGTTCATCGAAGGGGCGGGGCATTTTCTTCAGGAGGAAGCCGGGGAGCGCATAGCCCCCCATATCCTCGCCTTCATGGCGCGCACCGGCGCGTGAGCCGAGACGCGCGCGCACGAACGCATCCCTTTTCGAACTTCATCCGACGACATGAAAAACACGATTGCGCCGAAGACGTGGTACGTCGACGTCGAATATCTGGGAGAGCCGCACCTCATCGCGACGGGCGTGCTCGAGACGGACGCCGGGCTCGCGCTCGTCGATCCGGGACCGGCGGTGTCGCTCGGCGGGCTGGCGCGCAACCTCGAAGCCGCCGGCGCGCGCCTCGCCGACGTGCACGCGATCCTTCTGACCCACATCCACCTCGACCATGCCGGGGGCGCGGGCACGCTCGTGCAGGCGCATCCTTCGGTGAAGGTGTACGTGCACGACATCGGCGCGCGGCACATGATTGCGCCGGAGCGGTTGCTTGCGAGCGCGCGGCGGATCTATGGCGAGGCGATGGACGCCATGTGGGGCGCGTTTCTCCCCGTGCCGGAGGCGAACGTGGTCCGGCTCCGGGGCGGCGAGACGCTCGAACTCGGCGGGCGCACGCTTCAGGCGGCGTACACGCCCGGTCACGCCATTCACCACGTCAGCTATCTCGACGAGGCCACCGGCACGGCGTTCGTCGGCGACGTGGCCGGGATGCGCGTGGCCGGGGATCCGGTCGTGCTCCCGGTGACGCCTCCGCCCGACATCAGCCTCGAACAGTGGCGCGTGAGCCTCGACGTGGTGCGTCTGTGGCAGCCCGAGCGCCTTTTCCTGACCCACTTCGGCCCCGCCGAAGACGTGGCGTGGCACCTCCATACCCTCGACCGCGCGCTCGACCGGTGGGCCGAGCGCGTCCGCGCCTCCCTCACCGACGACCGGGACGATGCCGAACGGGCGCGCGCCTTCGAGGCAACCGTCTTCGCCGAACTCCGTGAAACGCTCTCGCCGGAGGCCTTCCGGGCGTACGAGTCTTTCGGGCAGCCGGCCGGAAGCTGGTACGGCCTCGCCCGGTACTGGCGCAAGAAAATGTCGGGCCGGGCAAGAAAATAACCCATCATTATTTAAACGGACCAACCGGGTAGACCATGGAACTTCCGAAGACGTATCGCAAACTCGTTGCCGCGCGGCTGACGCCGCATTTTCGCGAGGCGGCAGAGGTCGTCGAGGAGCCGCTCGCGCCCCCCGGCCCCGGCGAGATCCTCGTGCGCAACCTGATCGCGGGCGTCAATGCGACGGACGTGAACATTGCGGCGGGTCGGTATGACCCCGGGGCGAAGCCGCCGCTCGATCTCGGCATCGAAGCCGCCGGGGAGATCGTGTCGGTAGGACCGGAGGTGACGGACCTCAAGCCCGGCGATTTCGTGGTCACCGCCGAGACGGGCGGCGGTTACCGCGCGTATCACACGCTCCCGGCAAAGCGGGCCATTCCCGTACCGGCGGCGACGCCCGAGGCGGTGAGCCTCGTCGTGAGCGGCCTCACCGCCTCGATCGCGCTCCACGTCGCCGGCGAGATGGGGTCGGGCGAGACGGTGCTCGTGACGGCGGCGGCGGGCGGCACCGGGCAATATGCCGTCCAGCTGGCGAAACTGGCGGGCAACCACGTCATCGGCACGTGCGGCACGCCCGAGAAGGCCGAGATGCTCCGCTCGCTCGGGTGCGACCGCGTCATCAATTATCGCGAAGAAGACGTGCGGAGCGTGCTCGCGTCGGAGTACCCCAACGGCGTTGACCTCGTGTACGAGAGCGTGGGCGGAGAGATGTTCGACGTGAGCCTCCGGGCGCTTGCCGTGCACGGGCGGCTGCTCACCATCGGCTTCATCAGCGAATACGTCGGCGGCGTCGAGACGGTGCGCCGGCCCCGCATCTATACACAGCTTCTGCCGAAGTCGGCCTCCGTGCGCGGGTTCTTCCTCCCGCACTTCACCGGCCACATGCGCGAGCACATGATGCGCCTGATCATGCTCCTGAGCGAAGGCAAACTCCGGATCGCCGTCGATCCGACGCCGTTCGAAGGCCTCGACGCCGTCGTCGATGCGGTGGAGTATCTCCACAGCGGGAAAAGCCGGGGGAAGGTGGTGGTGCGGTTTCCGGCGTCATGACGACAAACCTTAATCGAAAACCTGGCTTTT
>JALSSK010000047.1 GCA_026984335.1 Rhodothermales bacterium | reverse complement strand
CGTCGTCGGGGTAGGCGGTGAGGCCTTCGAGCGCGGCGCGGCGCACCTCGGGAGCGTCGTCGTCGAGGGCGGAGAGGAGCGCCCGCTTCATCGACGGCGAGGGCGGCAAGGAGGCCATCGTCTCGACCACGGCCGCACGGACGCGCGCCTCGGCCTCATGGGTGAAGGCCGAACGCAGGCCAAGAAGCAGGTCGGGATGCGTGCGAAAGGCCCGGAGCGCGCGCGCGGCCCGAAGGCGCTGCACCGGCGCGTCGGCGCGCATGAGCTGCCCCACCCATGCCGACGCCGGCTGGTCCGTCCGGATCTCGGCAAGGAGCCCGTCGCCCGCGTCCACGAGCACGTACCGTGGCGGCATCGAGAGTGGGAAAGAGAACGTCTGTTCCCGCCGCGAGAGACGGATCGGAAAGCGCTCCGGCCCGGCCAGCGTCCGCGCTTCCACTTCGAGATCGGCCTCGAAGACCTCGGGCACGAGGTACCCCTCCTGCGCCTGTCGCACCGTGACCGACAAGGTTTCGCGCGCGGGGTCGTACGCATAGTTTACGTCGAGGACGGGATGCCCGGCGGCATACACCCACGTATCGAAGAAGTCATCGAGCCGAACGCCCGCCTCCGCTTCGAGCATCCGCCGGAGATCCTCGCTCCCCGCCGTCGCGTAGTCGTAGGCGTGGAGGTATCGGTTGAGGGCGCGCCGGAACGCCTCGTCGCCCATCCGCTTCCACAGCATGAAAAGGACCCACGCGCCCTTGTCCCGCCCGTGCGCGTCCAGGAGATCGGAGGCATCTTCCCACTGATCCCACACAAGCGGTCGGCGATACCTTTGCGCCTCGGCGAAATAGCGTTCGGCGAAGGATTCCATGAGCAGTTCAAGCGCAGCCTCGCCGCCTTCGTCTGCGAGGAAACGGGCGCTCAGAAAAGCGGGCAGAGCGTCGTCGAGCCAGCGGTCCGTCCAGTATTCGGCAGAGATGAGCATCCCGAACCACTGCGCGGCGATCGCTTCGGAGAGGGGCTCGTCCGGGTTTTCGTCGAGGGCGGCGCGGCGGTCGACGAGGAAGCCGTCATCGACGAGGGCGAGGTGCGGCGCGGTGATCCGTTCGGGGAAGAGGTCCGGGAGGGCCAGGGCCGAGAAGCCGGGGCCGGGAAGCGGATACCGGAGATAGGTCGAGAAGAACTGTGCGAGGGCCGGCGCGTGGGCGAAGGTCCGGGCCGCCTCGGCCGTGCGGTCGGGGGGGGCGACGCTTGCGAAGGTCATCTCCCGCCCGCCGACGAGCGGGGCGGTCTCTTCCGCCGCAAAGACGCCGACCGCCAGGACGAGGGCGTGCGACGGATACGGTTTCTCGTTCTCGAAGCGAAACGTGACCGTTCCGTCGTCGTTCGGCAGCGTCTCGACGAGGCGTCCGGGCGCGAACGCCTGGAAGCGCCGCTCCACCGTGAGGCGCAGGTCCGTCGTGAAGCGGTCGCCGGGGGCAGGCGGGATGGGCAGCCAGTGCGCCTGCGTTCCGGGGACGGCGCTCGTCCACAGGGTCGGTTGCCCGCCCGGTGCGGCGGCCCGGCGGACGTATAGCCCCCGTCTCGGCCGGGCCGTGTACGCGATCTCAAGCTCGAACGGTCGTCCGGGCGGGGGGAGCGTGTCGGGCATGATGAGGAGCGAATCCGCGCCGCCGAGCCGGAAGGCGGCGGCGAAG
Source organism: Rhodothermales bacterium (assembly GCA_026984335.1). GTDB lineage: Bacteria > Bacteroidota > Rhodothermia > Rhodothermales > ISCAR-4553 > JALSSK01. The sequence continues at coordinate 3,329 of JALSSK010000047.1, read as the reverse complement.
GACAGGGTGTCGAGGCGGACCCGCACGCCGTCGACGGCGAGGTCGCGGGCGGAGAGCAGGATCGTGGCGAGCGAGTCTCCGAGGCCGGTCATGCGGAGGCGCGCGATGGCGGAGAGGGTTTCCTCGCCCGGGTCGAGGCGGGCGTCGAGGCGGAGGTGTTCGAGGTCGAACGGCTGGGGCGGCGCCTCGTGGACGGGTCCGGTGAAGAGCGGGTGCTCGTACGGCGGAGCCTGCGCCTGCACCCCCCGGGTGACGGAGAGGAGGCACAGCCACAGCCCCGTCGCCGCGAGACGGGCCAGGCGGTTCAGGCGGGGCGTCGGCGTGGGCGAAAACATACGGGGCGCGGGGGGCTAGGAGGAGGCAGGCTTGTTCTCGTCGGTCGTCTCATTGAGCGTGCGTAAGCCGGACCCCTGAAGGAGCACCGCGAGGAAGCCCACGGCCACGTAGAGCAGGAGCTGACCCGCGTGCGAGAGGATGGCATACGAAGCCGCCGGGCTCACCGGCACACCGAAAAGGTTCACCAGGGTCTCGATGGTGATGTAATGATACGATCCCACACCGCCGGGCGACGGGATGGCCACGCCGACGGCTCCCAGCACCATGATCCCCCATGCATCAAGGAGGGACAGGTGATACGGCTCGGTCATGCCCAGAATGACCAGCGGCAGATACGCCATGAGCGCATAACAGAACCAGATCGCGAGGGTGGAAAAGACCATCATCACCGGGCGCTTCGTATGGATCAGCGTCAGCAATCCTTCTTTGAACGAGGCCATCGCCGCGCCCAGCCGTCGCACCCAGCCGTTCTCGTACCGGGCGCTCTGCAGAAGCGCCCAGCGGTAGAGGGAGAACACCAGCAGCGCAATGACCACCGTCAGGATGACGAGCACGAGCGCGGGAATCTCGCCAAGCTGATTGAGGATCGGTGTGAGAAAGAGTTCACGAAGGACGGTGAGGCGCTCGAAAAAGATTACGAATACGCTTACGAGGGCGGCCACGAGCACCACCACGTCGAGTATGCGCTCCACGGCGACCGTGCCGAGCACGTAGCTGAACCGGATCTGCTCTCGTTTCGCCAGGTTCGCCGCCCGGACGAACTCCCCCGCCCGCGGCGCGGCATAATTGACCATGTAGCCGATCATGAGCGAATAGAAGGCGGTCAGGAGGGAGACCCGCTTCGGGGCGGCGCCCGGCGTCTCGGGCGGGAGCGTCTCGAGCAGGACCTGCCACCGCCACGCCCGCAGAAGATGGCTCAACAGCGTGATGATCGCCAGCGGCAAGAGCCACACGTAATGCGCCTCGCGAAGCGCCTCGCCCACCTCCGAAAAATCGACGCCCCGAAGCGCGAGATACAGGAGCACCGCGGCAAGCGCAAAGCTGCCGACCTGCGCGAGAATCTTTCGGAGCCGTGGGTTCAAGGAGGAGCGGCGGTCTTCGTGAGGCGGACGGCGGTGAGGGCCGGGAGATACCCCTTTCGGACGGGTGAAGATCCTTCTTTCGCACAAAACATACGGAAGAGGATATGGAAGAGGAAGGGCCGGGAATGGGGGCGGCGGAGGAGAGAAACGTCCGGGGTCGAGGGAGGGGCGAGCACCCTGTGAACGGCGCAAAAAAAAACCTCCCGGTGCGCCACCGGGAGGGGAAAAACGAGGGGTCGTCGCGGGCTCATTCCGAGCGCAGATCCACGATCTCGGAGCCCTCGGGAGGAACGAAGAGGAACGTATCCGGCGCGAGCGGCGGGTCGATCTCGATGGATTTGAGCTCGAACACCATGCGGGTGTCGTTTGCGTCCAACACCTCGATCCGGGGAACGAGGTTGTCGCTGTCGCGCATGACCACCATGATCTCGCGGAAGTACGACTCCGGGTTCTTCGGGTGGAGCCGGAGGATGTGGTGTTCCTTGCCGCCGAGCAGCGCCCGACCCGTCGAGGCAATCTCATACGTGTCGTCGAAATCGAAGAGGAAGCGGCTCAGTGAGAAGGTTGTCTCGTCCTCCATGTTGTCGTTGATGAGGACCTGATTCGTGGCGGCATTATAGATCCACGTGACGCGCCCGTTCGAGACGATGGTCTGCCCCTCGGTCTCGACGCGAAACTTGTCATTGCTGAGATAGATGACGCCGGAGATCGACGTTCCGGTTTCGTCGAAGGGGGTGGTGGTAATCTGCCGGAACTCGGCCCGGAGCGCGTCGATGCGTTCATAGGTGTTTTTGATGCGCTCGAGCACGTCCTGCCCGCTCTGGGCTCGCGCCGCCGGTTGTCCAAGAAGCAGGACGGCGCTCATCCCAAAAAGGATTCTCAAAATGAGGGAAGGGCGTTTCATGGTTGATCTCAAGGTGAAGAAAGCGGGGTAAAGGGGGCATACGAGAGATGCCTCATGCAAACGCAAACGCCGTGCCCGCGTTTCCTCGCCGCCGAAACATGTCCGGTCGTCGGAACCGGAGCGGTTATGAGCCGGGAAGCGAATGACGCCGCTCAGGGCGGAGACAGGCAAGGAAAGCGTCGCGGAGCGCGTCCATGTCGGCCGCGTCGTTGTACACGTTCGGGGCAAGTCGGAGGGCGTTGCCGCGTACCGACGCCGAAATGCGACGCTCGGCAAGCGCCTCGCGGAGACGCTCCATCGGCATGTGCGCGGGCGCGCGGATGCCGAAGAGGTGGGAGCTTCGGAAGCGCTCGTCTTCGAGGTCGTACCCGAGCGCCTGCGCCTCGACGAGCACCTCGCGGGTGAGGGCGCGGCAGTACGCCTGCACGTTCTCGACGCCCCATTCGAGGAGGTGGTCGAGCGCGGCGGAAAGCATGGGCACGAGGATGAAATTGCTCCGCTCGCCCACGTCGAAGCGGATCGCGCCGGGCTGATATTCGTCCTCGTATGCGACGAGTCCGGCGAAGTGCTCGCTTCCCCTTCGGGCAATCCAGTTCTCTTCGAGCGGAACGCCGTCGTCGTACCGGGGGCCGAAATAGGCGAGGCCGATGCTGTACGGGCCGAGGAGCCATTTGTACCCGGCGCAGATCAACGCGTCGGGGCGGATGCGCGCCACGTCGAAGGGCAGCGCTCCGACCGACTGCGTGCCGTCGATGACGAACGCCGCGCCGACGTCCCGGGCGCGCGCGCCGATGCGTTCGAGGTCGAAGCGCGTGCCGTCGGCCCAGTGGACGTGCGGGAGGGCGACGAGCCCCGTCTGCGCGTCGATGGCGTCGAGGATGCGCTCGTTCCAGACCATGCCCCGGTGCGCCGCGTCGTTCGGCGGGTGGATCGTTCGAAGCGCGACGCCCTGCTCCGCCGCCAGCCGCCGCCACGCATAGACGTTGCTCGGAAACTGCTCGTGCAGC
>JALSSK010000046.1 GCA_026984335.1 Rhodothermales bacterium | reverse complement strand
CGGACGACGGCGGAGCCGACCAGCCCGCGATGCCCGGCGACGTATACGGCCGCGTCTTTCGATCCCAGGTGCATAGCGCGTCCGACCGGCTGCGCGGCGGGTGTTTCGTTAGCGCGAGGAGATACGCTCGATGGCGAGGGCCACCGTGCCGAGGGCCGCCACGATGGGGAAGACGTCGCGCCAGCTGATCTTCTGCTGAAGCTTCGTCTCGATGGTGAGCACGTCGTTGCCCAGGAGCACCGGATCTTCATCCGAGACGAGGACCTCATTGCGCATGGTCGTTTCGAAGATCGGGCGTCGTCGTCCTTGCTCATCCCGCAGCAGGCGCATGATGATGGTGCGGTTGGCGCGCACGGAAGCGTTGATGGCCAGATCCGGCCCGCCCGCCAGCGAGAGCAGCGTGCTCAGGCGGGTGCCCTGCGGGATCTCGTAGAGACCGGGGTTTCGCACCGATCCCCACACGTTGACGAGCATCGTCACGTCGCCCGGCTCCGAATAGTTATAGTAGGCCGCCGGCGCATAACGAGAGCGTTCGAAATCGGTGATGCGTTGCGCCTGAGCGACTCCCGCGCCCCAGCAGAGAACGACCAGAAAAATGAAAAGACTACGCGCCATAAACTTGCTCCTGAAGGTCTTGGTCTGATGGATGATTGAACGCTCCGCATCGATGGGGAGCGCCGGGGCTTACGCGCGAGGGGCGGTCTCCTCTTCGGGGGCGGTCTCTCCGTACCCGTAGCGGTGGCCGTAGCCATATCCGTACCCGTAGCCGTAGCCATAGCCGTAGCCGTAGCCATAGCCGCCGTAGGCCGCTTTGGCGTCGAAGCGGTTGAGCACCACTCCCGTGATTTTCGAGCCTACGTCGCGGAGGGACTCGATGCTGCGTTCGAGGGCGTGCCAGTTGGTCTCGTTGGCCGAGCACACGACCACCGTGGCGTCGCACTCGTTGGCCAGCAGGAGCGCGTCGGTCACGGCCAGCACGGGCGGCGTGTCGATCACGATCACGTCGAACTCCTGACGCAGCCGCCCGAGCAGCTCGCGCATCTTGTTCGAGCCGAGGATCTCGGCGGGGTTGGGCACCGAGCGGCCCGTGGGCATGACGTAGAGGTCGTCGACCTCCGTGGCGAAGCGTTCGAGGCCTATCGACACCGGCTCGAAGAGCATGTCTACGAGGCCCGGCTCCCGGGAGAGGCCCATGATCCGGTGCCCCATCGGACGCCGCATGTCGGCGTCGAGGTAGAGGGTGCGCCGGCCGGACTGCGCCATGGCCACGGCCAGGTTCACCGAGGTGACCGTCTTCCCTTCCCCCGGCCCGGCGCTCGTGATCATGATGGCCTGCACCACGGCGTCGGGCAGGCTGAACTGGATGTTGGTTCGCATGCGCCGGTAGCCCTCCGAGGCCGGAGAGAGCGGGTTCAGCAGGGTGATCAGGCTCGTGCTGTAGTTGTTGCCGTCCACCGTGACGCGCTCCCGCCCTTCGAAGTCCGCCTTCACGATCCGCGTCAGGTCGGGCACCACGCCGACGACGCTGAAGCCGCGCTTGCGCAGGTCCTCCGGCTTGCGAATCTTGTTGTCGAGCGCGTTGCGCAGGAAGGCCACGCCCACCCCGACGACCAGCCCCAGCAACGCGCCGAAGAGCAGGTTCAGCGGCACGCGCGGGCTCACCGGCTTCTCCGGAAGCACGGCGCTGTCGATCACTTCGACGTACCCCAGCTCCGACTCCTCGGCGATCTTCGCCTCCTGGAGCTTCTCGAAAAGATTCGTCGCCAGTTGGACGCTGTTTTGCATCTCCCGCTGGAGCCGGGTCAGCACGAGCGCCTTGTTGGGGATCTCGTTGAATTTTCGCTCATACTCGGCGAGGCTCTGCTTGAGCACGTCGAGCCGGGCGCGAGCGCCGCTGATGGCGATGCGTTTCTGCATGACCTGTTGCTGAAGATCGGCGATCTGGCGCAGGGCGCCTTCGGTGCCGCTGGCGAGCACACTGGCCTGGGAGGCCACCTCCCGGGCAAAGCTCTCGACGCGCTCCTGCAACTGCTTCTTCCAATCGGCCAGTTGCGTCCGCCATTCCTCCAACTGCGGATCGCTCGAAGGATCCTGACGCAGTTCCGGGTTCTTCGAGTACTTCTCCTCGATTTTGAACTCCAGTTCCGTGATGCGGGTCTGCAAACCGGCGATGGCCTGATCGTCATTCGAAGAGAGCCGCCGCGCGAGTTCGGGGTTGATGCGGTTCAATTCCCCTTCCAGCACGTCCAGTTCCGCCTGCGCCGTCCGGAGCGCAAACTTCGTCCGGTCCCGCTCCGCACTCCACTCCATGATCTGTTCGAGCAGTTGCCGCCCTTCCTCCGTCGGGTTCACGATGCCCTTCTCTTCCGTATACTGCAGGATGTTCTGTTCCGCATCGCTGAGGAGGCTGTCGAAGCGGGTGGCCTGCTGCGCCAGGAAGTCGGCGGAAGCCTTCATACGCGCGCGGCTCGACGTCTGGTTGTGCGCCACGTACTCTTCGGCATACAGGTTGGCGATGAGCGCGGCCTCCTCGGGCTGCGTGCTCTCGACCGTGATCAGGATCAGATCCACCTCCTCGTTCACCGGCTTGACCGAAACGTAATCTTTTCGCAACCGCCGGCTCACGTCGAGGCGCGAAGGCGGATCGCCGTCCTCGGTCGGCTCCAGCACGCTGAGCAACTCGCCCGTCTCCGGGTTGACGCGCTGCTGCATCAGGTATTCCGCCACCCGCTCGGCGATCATGCGCGATTTGATGATCTCGATCTCGTTGAGAATATTCCGGTTGGCCAGGTTGATCCCGAGCAGTTCGCCGAGTTGCGGCGTGGACTGCTCGCTGTTGACGTACAGCGTGCTGCTGGCCTCATACAGCGGAGGCGTCTGAAAGGTGTACACCGCCACGGCCGCCAGAATCAGCACGAAACAGGCCAGAATCAGCCACTTCCCTTTGAGCAACACCTCCAGAATCTCGCGAAGCGAGATCTCGTCTTCGTCATGGGCCCCGGCCTCGGCATAGGCCGAACCGTTCGCGCCGTTGCGAAAGACACCCGCAACCCGCGGATCGGAATATTTGGTACGATCAAGCATGAATTCCCTTTTAGCATTTCCCCGGAGCGACCCGACCGCCGCTCAAGCGGGGCGGCCCCGGATCCACCGACTCGCCCCTTATCCTTCGGGCAAATGCGTTATCCTTCGGGCAAATGCGTTCCGTTAGTAGAATGCGGCAAATTACGCAACAAGACCCATCAAGACAATCAACCCGACGCTCCGGGCCCCACACCGGAACGGTTGGGAAAAGCCGGATTCCAGCCGCGGAAAAGCGCCTTCACGCTCCGAATGCGCAAAGAAGAAGCGTTCGACATTAAAAAATCATACGCTCGTCATCAAAAAAACACACCGGACCCGATGGCCCGGTGACCGTATGCCTGCGGAACTCCGCGCGGAGCGCTCCGGTATGTCCCATCGCTATGAGCCGGCATCGTATCTTGACCCCGAAACCCTGGCGCGTCAGGCTCAGAAACCGCCGCGTAATCGACAGGTCCCCTGCGCGTCTGCGACCCGGCTTGCCGGACGGTTTCGATCGAATCGCGTGAACCTCGCCCTCCTTATTGTTCACGCCCCGCAATTGTTTCCTGGACGTCCCTTTTCATCTTCAGCACTTCAAGACCTTGTTACAAGTTCCTCTGTCCCGTCCCGACGTCGGTCCGATGGAGAAGCGCCGCCTGCTCGCGGTGCTCGAATCCGGGCGGCTGGCCCTCGGCGAGGAGCTGCTTGCCTTCGAGGCAGGCATGGCCCGGCGTTGCGGAACGCGCCACGCCGTGGCCGTGAACAGCGGGACGGCGGCGCTGCACCTGATCGTGCGGGGACTCGGCCTCGGCGCAGGCGACGAGGTGATCACCACGCCCTTCAGCTTCGTCGCCTCGGCGAACGCGCTGCTCTTCGAGGACGTCCGTCCCCGCTTCGTCGACATTGACCCGGCGACGTACAACCTCGACGTGGCGCAGGCGGCCGAGGCCGTCGGGCCCGACACGAAGGGCATCCTCGCGGTGGACGTTTTCGGCGTGCCCGCCGACTGGCCGGCCCTCTCGGCGCTGGCCCAAGCGCGCGGCCTGCTCCTCATCGACGATGCGTGCGAGGCGCTCGGCGCTTCCGTCGCCGGGCGGCCCGTCGGCGCATGGGGGAACGCGGCGGCCTTCGGCTTCTATCCGAACAAACAGATCACCACGGGCGAGGGCGGCTGCATCACCACGGACGACGGAGCGCTGGCCGAGCGCTGCCGCTCGATGCGCAACCAGGGCCGTGCCGAGGACGCCGTGATGACGCACGTGCGGCTCGGCTTCAACTACCGGATGGACGAGCTCTCGGCGGCGCTCGGCGCGGCGCAACTCGAACGCCTGCCGGCGCTCCTCGCCCGTCGCGCCGCCGTCGCCGCAGCCTATGCCGAGGCGCTCGCCCCGCTCCTCGACGACCTCGCGCTCCCCGCCGACGCCGCACCCGGCCTCGAAAGAAGCTGGTTCGTCTACGTCGTCCGCCTCCGCGACCACTTCGCCCCGGACGCCCGGGAAGCGCTCATGGCCCGTCTCCGCGCGGCCGGGGTCGCCTGCGCACCCTATTTCCCGAGCCTCCATCTTCAGCCCTATTACCGGGAGCGCTTCGGCTTCCGAGCGGGCCGGTTTCCGGTATGCGAAGCCGTCTCGGCGCGCACGCTGGCGCTCCCGTTCTTCCCGCAGATGACCGAACGCGAGGTCGCCTACGTGGCCGAGACGCTGGCCGGCGCGATGGCGCGTCTGCCGCGCACCCGCCCGCTCCTCCCGCTCGACGACGCGCGCTCATGACGCCGCCGCCCGACCATACACGCCCCGCCCGAGCCTACCCCGCGCTCAAGCGCCTCGTCGACCTCGTCGGCGCGGGCGCGCTCCTGCTTGCGCTCGGCCCTTTCCTCCTCGTCGTCGCCGCGTCGATCCTCGTCGAGAGCGGGCGGCCCGTCTTCTTCCGGCAAACACGCACGGGGCGCGGCGGGCG
>JALSSK010000045.1 GCA_026984335.1 Rhodothermales bacterium | reverse complement strand
GGCCGAATCCGAAAAAAACCGGCGGGCGCTTCAAGAGAAAAGCCGGGAGTTGGAAAAAGCCTTCGCCATTCTTCAAGGACAGCAGACGACCCTGTCTTCCGGGGTCGAGACCATGCTCGAGCAGATTAACCGCGTCGCCTCAGGCAATATGTGCGTCGATCTGCCGACCGATGCGGAGGGCGACATCGGACGGTTGTTCGCCGGCTTCAACGAAGCGATATCGAACGTCCGAGAGATGCTGCTCCAGGTCCACTCCGTAGCCAACGTCACGGCGGATTCGGCCCGGCAGATCCGGACCGCAGCCGAGGCCCTCGCCGCAGGCTCGAGCGAGCTTTCGAGCGAATCCCAGGAAGTGGCGGCCTCTATCGAAGAAATGACGCAAACGATCATCGAGACGGCCCACAATGCCTCACGGACGGCGGAGCTGACCACCGAAAACGGTCGGACGGCCGAAGAGGGCCGCACGGTCGTCGAGCAAACCGTCAACAAGATTCGCAGCATCGCCGAGGTGGTGTACTCCTCCGCCGAGACCATCGAGCAGCTCGGGGCGTCCAGCCAGCAGATCGGCGAGATCATCTCCGTCATCGAGGACATCGCCGACCAGACCAACCTTCTGGCCCTCAATGCCGCCATCGAGGCGGCGCGGGCAGGAGAACAGGGCCGCGGCTTCGCCGTCGTCGCCGACGAGGTGCGGAAGCTGGCCGAGCGAACGACCACCGCCACCCGTCAGATCGCCGACATGATCGGCTCGATACAATCCGACACCACCGCCGCCGTCACCTCCATGAAGCGGGGCACGCAAGAGGTGGAAGAAGGCATCGCGCTGGCCGACCGGGCCGACGAGGCCCTCGAACGGATCGTCCAGGGGGTCACCGAGGTGATCGACGTGGTTCAGCACATTGCATCCTCGAGCGAGGAACAGTCGCAGGCGAGCGAGTTGATCTCACGGAGTGTAGAGGCCATCTCCACCGTCTCGACCGAGTCCGCTGCCGGGGTAGGACAGATCGCGCAGGGTGCGGACGAACTCAGCCGTCAGATCCAGGATCTGCGGGAGATGCTCTCTCTGTTCACCGTCAACCCACCCGGCTCCGTTTCGGCTCCGCCGAAGGCACGGCCTCAGCGCCTCCTCGCGCCGGACCGGGCGCCGGACCGGGCGCCGACCGGGCCGGCCGCCTCATGCCCCGTTTCCGTTATCCACCCTTCGTCTGAAGAATTATGAGCACACCGACCCCTCCTCCGGAACTAAGACATCCGGATCCGCTGGCGCGCGCCTCGGCCCTCGAAGCGCTCCGTCTGAGCGCCGACGTACAGATGACGGCGACCGCCGCCGCTCAGCTGCTGGCCGACTGCGACCCCGGCGTTCGGGAAACCGCCGCCCGGCTCCTCGTCGAGATCCGAACCGAGGAAGCCGCCCGCCTGACCGCCCCGCACATTGCGAGCGACAACATCACGATTCGCAACCTCGCCGGCGAGGTGCTCACCGGAATGGGCGAAGCCGCCGTCCCGGTGGTGGCCGAATTCATCGACCACGATCATTACGACGTGCGGAAATTCGCCCTCGACGTGCTGGCGCTGCTCCCCTCGCATGACGTGGCCGACCGGATCGCCCGACGCCTGGAAGACCCGGACGCCAACGTCCGGATCGCCGCCGTGGATGCCCTGTGCGCCCTCGGCGCGTCCGAATACGCCGAGGCATTGCGCACGCTCTACGAACGCGAACCCTTGATGCGTCCCAGCGTGGTCGCCGCCTTCGGCGCTTTCGGTCCGGGCCCCCACCTCGACTTCCTCGAAGAGGCGCTTTCGGATGAAGACCCCGTCGTGCAGTTCACCGCCGCCGAGGCGCTCGCGGCCTGGGAAGCGCCCGAAGTTTTCCCCGCGCTGCTGCGCAAAGTCGACGAGATCGACCCCATGGCGCGGCCCGTCTTACTCAAGTCGATGGTTTCCCTCTGGGAAAAACACCCGGAGCTGGCGGATCAACTGCCGGATCGTCTGAAGACCTATCTCATGGAGATGCTTGACGATCCCGACCCCGAGTATGCGTGCGCGGCCGCGCGCGGCCTGCATCCCTTCCTCGATGAAGAGAGCATCGACACGTTGCTGTCCCACACCGGCATCGACGACGCCCTCGACCTTGAGATCTTCAAAGCCCTGACCCTCTTCCCCTCTTCTTTCATGGGCATCGTGCGCGCCATCGAAGGGAACCGGCTTCAGGTCATCCCCGGGGTCCAGATCGTGCTTGGCCTGCTCTCCCGGCAAGCGCTCGCCCACGACCAGTGGCCGCAAGCCGGCCGATTCCTCCAGCGCCACTTCCACACACTCGACTTAGAGACGAAACTGGCGGCCCTCGGAATCTGCCAGCACCTGGTCGATCCGGCGTTGACTCCGGTTCTTCAAGCCGGCGCAATGGATGACGACCCCTCCGTGTCCTCCTTTGCCCGCGACGTCATCCGGCTTACCACGCACTCCGGCATCGCTCCTGAAGGCGACGCCCCCAATGGCGCTATTTCGTGACCTGGAACGAGGGATGAACCTATGAGCTTATTAGCCCAGATAAATCTACCTGCCCGCAAATCAGGCATTCACGGTAGAAATGAATTGACGGCGCCGCTATTCGACCAGTATCGCCGATTCATTTACGAGCAAACCGGAATCTATTTCCAGGATAACAAAAAATACCTCCTCGAAAGCCGAATAAGCCGAAGGCTGCTGGCAACCAGCAAAGGAGACTTCCAGAGTTATCTCCAGTTTTTAAAAAATGGAGGCATGCGCACCGAGTTGCCCGAACTCGTGAACGCCGTCACCATCAACGAGACCTTTTTCTTCCGCACCCCCGCGCAGTTCGACATCATCGAACAGCACATCATTCCGGAGTTGGTCAGCCGGAGGGAAAAAACCTCCCGCCGCATCAAGATCTGGAGCGCCGCCTGTTCGACGGGGGATGAGCCGTACACGCTCGCGCTCATCACGAAAGACCGGCTGCAACCACGGTTTCCGCACATTTCGTTTGAAATTGTCGGCACGGACATCAACACGGACGTGCTCGAAAACGCTCGCAAAGGCTCCTACGGACCGCGATCGGTCCGAAACGTGCCGCCCAGGATGCTCAGCCGGTACTTCTCCGTCGAACAGGATCGCTACATCGTCAAGCCGGAAATCCGGCAGATGGTCAAGTTCATGCACGGAAACCTGGCGGACCGATCCTCCATGCTCAAGATGCGCAATTTTGACCTCATCATTTGCGCCAACGTGCTTATCTATTTCGACAACAAGTCGAAACAACAGGTGGTCTCATCTCTCTACAACAGCCTCAATCAAGGTGGGTACTTACTTGTTGGATTCTCCGAAACGCTCTACGGGGTCACACAGGCATTCAAGCCCGTTCGTTTCGAAAAAACCATTGCATATAAAAAGGGGTGAATCGCCATGTCCAAGACGGTAATGGTCGTCGATGACTCTAGCGCCATACGAAAGTTTGTCATGTTCGCTCTGCGCGCCCGCGGTCTGACCGTGGTGACGGCTCAAGACGGCATGGATGCGCTCGAAAAGATGGCTCGCTCGCAAGTTGATCTCGTCATCACGGACCTGAACATGCCCAAACTCGACGGTTTCGGCCTTCTCCGCGCGCTTCGCGACGACCACGATTACGCCGAGCTTCCGATCATCATTCTGTCCTCGCTCTCCAGCAGCGAAGAACAACAGCAAGGGCTTCAACTCGGGGCCAACGCCTACCTCGTCAAGCCGTTTGACCAACGGCGCATCCAGTACGAAGTGTCAAAATACATCTAGGAGGTAAACCATGAAGTTCCTCGTCGTGGATGATTCGCTCACCATGAGGCGCATCGTTTGCAACGCGCTCAAAGAAATCGGATTCAGCGACTACATCGAAGCCGCCGACGGCGCCCAGGCTATTGAAAAAATGGACGGCGAGCCTGTCGATTTCGTGATTACAGACTGGAATATGCCGAATATGAACGGTCTCGAACTGTCCAAAACGATTCGCAGCCATCCGAAATGGGGGCATCTGCCCATTCTGATGGTCACCACGCGCGGCATGAAAGAAGATGTGATGGCGGCTATGCAGGCTCGCGTCAACAACTACATCGTCAAACCCTTTACCCCAGAAGTGTTGCGGGAAAAGATCGACCTGATCCTCAAAACCGTCTAAGTCCCTTGCGCCATGGCATCGCTTCCATTGAATGACATCCTCAATCGCCTCGACGAACTCCGGGCCGTCTTCGTGCTCGGACAACGCGCCATGCCTTTCATCGAAGAGGTGCTGGCTTTCCTGCGGGAAATCGTGCCGATCCTCGATGAGGTGGACTCTTCGATCCGTGTGAGCACCTCCAAGATGATGCCCACGGCCACGTCGCGCATCGCCAGCGTCAACCAGGCCACCGAACTGGCGACCACGGAAATCATGGACCTCGTCGATGAAACCAACGAAAAGGTCAAAACGACGAAGGGCATGATCGATCGATCGGGCAAGCATCTGCAGGCGCTCGACGACGTCGACCAACGTCTCCTGTCTCTCCTTCGCGTAAAGCTTACCGATCCGGAAGTGCTTGCAGAGGTCGAGATCCTGATCCAGGAAAAAGACGCCCGCCGCGCCGAAATCGCGACGACGCTCAACAAGAAGGCCGCGATCCTCGAAGAGATCCGGACGAACATGAACGCGATCATGATGTCCCTCCAGGTGCAGGACATCACCTCGCAGCAACTCGCTTCCGTTAGCCACCTCATCGAGTCCGTACGGGAGCGCCTGTCGAAGTTTGAAGGACAGCTCGGTTCCGGCACCCTCGAAAACTTTCTCGACACGTCTCCGCCCGACAACGTCACCTTCGACGGGAACGCAAGCTATGACCGCACCGGCAAGAAGCAGGAGACGGCCGATGCCGTCATTGCCTCCTTTACGGAAGTCCCTCCACCCGATGCGCCCGAAGCAGAGACACTTTCGAGTCAGGAAGAGGTCGACGCCCTCTTCGGAAACGCTCCGGTCCCCTCCGCCGCGCCGGCTTCGCAAGACGAAGTAGACGCCCTCTTTGCCGG
>JALSSK010000044.1 GCA_026984335.1 Rhodothermales bacterium | reverse complement strand
CGTGCGGAGCGCCTCGGCGATGCTCTTCCGGATGGCCGGGCCGATGACGGGGAAGATGGCCTCGACGAGCGGCTTCGGGTTGCGCGCGACGGAGAGCCTGAGCGTCTCCTCGATGGTGGGGGCGAGTGCTTCGGCGAGGCGGCGGTCCCGGCGGCTCTGCCGCGCCACGGCTTCGGGCAGCGCCTCGGCCACGCGCTCCACCTGCTCCTCGTGTGTTTCGAGCCGCTCGATGTGTTCCCGCACCTCCGACAGGTGCGACTGCTCCGGGGCCAGGAGCAGGCGGCGAAGCTCTTCGAGGTCCGCGTCGTGCGAAGACGCGTCTTCGGACTCGCCGTTGACGGGTTCGGCGGGTTCCTCCGGCGGGCGGGCCGCGTCGGGTTCGGGGCGGGGGGGATCCGGCATACGCCTACCTCCATCCGGGAAAAGCGCGGGCGGGCGGGGCCGGACTATTCATCGAACGGCAGCTTGAAGTCGTCCCGGAGCCGCGTCGAGAACTCCTCGAAGAGGTCGGCCAGCGAATGGCGGTCGGTCTTCTCGTCCTGAAGCGTATCGACGGCGTCGCGGATCATCGCCGAGAGCGTCTGGAACTGTCGCTGCATCTCCTCGGAGAGCTCTTTCGACCGGCTCAGAAGCCGCTCGCGCAGGGCCCGCTCGGCCTCGTTGTGCCGGGCGTCGACTTCGGCCAACTCGGTGCGGGACGTCTCGGCGAGGGCCTGTCGTTCGCGGGCCGCCTCCTCTTCCGCCTTCTTCCGCAATTGCAGCTCGTTCGCCAGGCGTTTGTTCAGCGCGTCGTTCTCCTCCTTGACGTACGCCTCCAGCTCGTCGAAGCGCCGGCGCACGTTCTCGCGGATGGCTTCGAGCTCACGCTCGAGCCGGCTTTCGAGGCGGGAAAACTTCTTTTCGAACTCCCGGATCTGCGTGCCGAAGAGAATCGTGCGGATCTTGTCGAGATTGCCGGGGTCGTGCGCGGGCGGCGCGTCGGTCGATTCGGCGACGTCGCCGTTGGCGGAGGAAGTCGCGGGCGTCGCTTTCGTCTTTCGGGTCTTGGATTTTTCGGCCATGAGAATAATGGAGTTCCTGAAGTGGGCGGGTGATGAATGCGGTGCGACGTATTTGCGGAAGATAAGCATTCCCCGGCAGTGACGCAGAATCCCCGGGCGCCTCCGGGGTTTTTCGCCGCGGCGGAGACGTTCGGGCAACGCTGCGTTTGCGGAATAATGATACAGTGGCGTATAATGAGACAGGCCGATCCCGAGCCGGGAGCGGTTTCAGAACAGCGCTTGCCAGGTCGGGCGAATCTCCGTACGTATGCGCCACGCCCGCGCGCCGCAACGATTCACTGACGGAACTTTTCTGCGCAGGGTCAGCCTCTGTCCGCACATTCACGCATGATGAAGAAGATTTGCATGTTGGGCGCTTCCGCCGTGGGGAAGACGAGCCTGGTCAAACGTTTCGTGGAGGGGATCTTTTCCGAAAGATATTTGACCACCGTGGGCGTGAAAATCGACAAAAAAAGCGTCCGGGTGGGGGAGCGTTCGCTCGATCTGGTGTTGTGGGATCTCAACGGCGAGGATCGTTTTCAGAAGCTTTCGATGAGTTACGTGCGGGGCGCGGCGGGTTATCTGCTGGTGGTCGACGGCACGCGGCGGGAGACGCTCGACACGGCGATGGTGCTGCACCACAAGGTGCGCGCCGTGCTGGGCGAGACGCCCTTCGTGATGGTGTTCAACAAGGCGGATCTGGAGGAAGAGTGGGTTTTTTCGGACGAAGACCTCCGCATGCAGGCGGCGCGCGGGTGGACGGTTCTCAAGACGAGCGCGAAAACGGGTACGGGAGTTGATGAAGTTTTCATGCAACTCTCCGCGCGGCTTCTCGAACTTGAGTGATCGGATATGAAACGCACGATGTCTTCCGCCCGCCTGCAGCCTCCCGCCCTTCCTCAAAGCCTCCCGGCGCTTCTCGACGTGGCCGTGCTCGAAGCCGGGAACGGCGCGTTCCGGTTGCTCGGCAAAGCCCCGCGCTGGCTTCGCACGCTCTGGCCCGAGGCCGCCGCCGCGGAAGCCCTCCACCCGGAGTCGGCGTTCTCATATCTCGCTTATTTCATGGAGGAGGCGCGCGCCGTCTGGGCGGGTGAGGACGGGGAGATGCTTCGCTCGGATCCCTGGACGGAGCTGGACCGGGAGGGGCATGAATGGACGCTTCAGGCCACGGCGATGCGCCTCGAAGGACGGCGGCTGCTCCTGATCTCGTTTCCCATGACGGACTTCGAGACCGTCCGGCGGCTCCTGCAGGAAGCGCGCAATCAGGGCCTCCAACACCACCGGCTGCTCAAGGAGATCGACAAGCGCGAGGTGCTCTTGCATTGCATCGTCCACGATCTCTCGACGCCGCTGGCGGGCATCAAGGGCAGCCTGACCCTGCTCCGCGACGACGGGCAGGTGCGTCCCGAGGGCGAGGGGCTGGTCCGCATCGGGCTCAATCAGGTGGAGAAGATGCAGCGCCTGATCCGCGAGATCCTCGCGACGTTCTCCGCCGAGGTGCAGCCCTTGCTGCCGACGCTCGTGAGCCGAGACGACGCCCCGGACCTGTTGCGCGCGCTCCAGGACGTGGCCGCCTCGATGCGGCCCGTGGCGATGCTCAAAGACGTGCGCCTGCGCGTGGCCGCCGACCCGGGGGGCACGTGGAAAGTGGCCGCCGAGACGACGCGCCTGGAACGGGTGCTCTTCAACCTGGTGGAGAATGCGCTTCGCCACACCCGGCCCGGAACGGAGATTCTGCTTCGCCTCGAAGAGGTGGACGGCTGCGTTCGCGTGAGCGTCGAGGACGAAGGCGAAGGCGTGCCGGAAGAACTCGCGCCGTCGCTCTTCGAGAAGTTTGCGACGGGCGGCCCGCGGCCGGGAAAGGCGGGGCTGGGCCTGTATTTTTGCCGGCTCACGGTGGAAGACTGGGGGGGAATGATCGGCTACGAGCCGCGTCCGGAAGGGGGAGCGCGCTTCTGGTTTCGCCTGCCCAGACCCTCGGCGGGCGCCGGGGATGTTTCGTAGACGCGGCGGGTGGGCCTGCTCCGGGCGCGACGGAGTTTCATGAACGACGGAAGAGAGGGACGAGGTGAGTCTATGCGTTTGAACATCTTCGTGATCGACGACGACCCGGACTACGGAGAACTGCTCCGGTATCACCTGAAACGGCGCGCGGACGTGGCCATCCGGCTGTTCCTCACAGGCGAGGAGGCCGTTGCCCGCCTCGGCGAGGGGGTGGATCTCGTCCTGTGCGATGTGGTGATGCCGGGACAGGGCGGGCTGGAGACGCTCCGGCAGATCAAGGCGCAGCGTCCGGAACTGCCGGTGGTGATGGTCTCGGCGCAGGCGGCCGTCAGCGTGGCGCTCGAAGCGATGAAGCTCGGCGCGTACGACTACGTGACGAAAGGGCACGACGACACGGTCAAGCTTCAGACCATCGTCGCGCACGTGGCCGAGCGCCTGCGCCTGGCGCGCGAACTGACGACGCTCCGGGAGCGACTGCCCGCCATGCAGGGCCTGCGCGGCATCATCGGCGAGAGCGCGGCCATGGCGCGGGTCTTCAGCCTCGTGCAAAAAGCCCTTCGCGGCGACCTCACGGTCGCCATACAGGGAGAAAGCGGCTCCGGGAAAGAACTCATCGCGGAGGCCATCCATTATAATTCGAAACGTCGGCAGCGGCCGTTCGTGGTGGTCAACTGCGCCGCCATCCCCCGCGAACTGATGGAAAGTGAGTTTTTCGGCCACGAGAAAGGCTCCTTTACCGGCGCGCACGCCCGGAAGATCGGCAAGTTCGAACAGGCCGACGGCGGGACGATCTTCCTCGACGAGATCGGCGAGCTCGACCTCGGCCTTCAGGCCAAGCTCCTCCGGGTGCTCCAGAATCAGGAAGTGCAACGCGTCGGCGGCAACGAGACGATCCGGGTGGACGTGCGCGTGCTCTCGGCGACGAACCGGAACGTGGCGGAGATGATCCGGGAGGGCAAGTTCCGCGAGGATCTGTATTACCGGCTCTTTCAGTTCCCCATCAAGCTGCCGCCCCTGCGCGAACGCGATCAGGATGCGCTCCTGCTGGCCGACCACTTTCGAAAGGTCTTTCTGGAGAAGCATCCGGACGTGGAGCCCCGGCCGTTCTCGGCGGCCACGCGGCGGCGTCTCCTCCGGTATCCCTGGCCGGGCAACGTGCGCGAGCTCAAGAACGCCGTCGAGCGCGCGTTGCTCATTGCCGACTTCCCCGAGATCACCCCCGCCGACCTGATGCTCGAAGAATCGGCTTCCTTCGCGAGGGAGGCATTGCCGGAACCGCCGCCGGAACCGGCCTCGAATCACCCCGCCGAACGAATCACCCGCATCACCGAGCCGGACGAGATCATCCCGCTCGAGACGCTCAAGGTGATGGCCGTCGCGCACGCCTACGAGGTCTGCGGGGGCAACATCAACAAGACGGCGGCCCGGCTCGGCATCACGCGCTCGACGGTGTATCGCCTTCTGAAGAAGCGCGAGGCGCCGTCGGCGTGAGGCGGCTCAGTCGGCGGCTTCGCCGTGAAGGGTGAGGACGAGGCGCCGCGGCCCCCCGTGGTTGCGGTGCTCGCAGAGGTAGATGCCCTGCCACGTGCCGAGATGGAGCCGCCCGTGCCGGACGGGGAGCGTGAGGCCGGAGCCGATCATCACGGCCTTGATGTGGGCAGGCATGTCGTCCGGCCCCTCGAGGATGTGGCGGAAGTACGGCGCGTTTTCGGGGACGGCGCGGTCGAAGTAGGCTTCCATGTCGCGCCGCACGTCGGGGTCGGCGTTCTCGTTGAGGGCGAGCGAGGCCGAGGTGTGCCGGATGAAAAGATGCGCGAGGCCGACGGCGATGCGGGCGATTTCGGGCGCCTGGTCGAGGACCTCGCCCGTGATGAGGTGGAACCCGCGCGGGCGGGGCGCGAGCACGATGTCACGTTGAAACCACGCCATGACGATCGGGATTACGTGGAGGAAAGGGGTCAGCGCTTCGGCACGAGGAGGTCGAGCCACACGGGGAAGTGGTCGCTCTCGGCGGTGTCGTCCGGGTCCTCGGGGCGGGCGATGCCGCCGCCGGCAATGGCAAGGTTCGTGGAAGGCAGCACGTAATCGACCCGGAGGCCCCATCGGGCGGTGTCGTCGGGGTCGAGGTCGGGGAAGGCGGCGAGGCCGTCGGGGGTGGCCTGCGGCGTGAAGTCGCCCCGGATGCGCGGGTGGGCGAGGAGGAACGTGCCGATGGGGTCGTCGATGGCGGCGCCCTCGTCGGGGTCGGCGTTGAGGTCGCCGAGGATGACGAAGGCGGCGTCTTCGGGCAGGCCGCCGGGCGTCCCGGCATCGTCGACGAGGTAGTCCGCGCCGTCGAGGTAGTCGGCCCAGAAGCGTATCTCGTCGTGGTTGCGACGTTTGTTTCGGCCCTCGGGGCCGTCGAAGGCGGGCGGGGTGGGGTGGGAGGCGAGGACGTGGAGCACGCGTCCGTTGGGCAGGCGCACCGGCACGTCCCAGTGGCTCTTCGAGCTGAGGGGAAAGACGGCCCACACGTCGTCGGCATACCACGGCTCGCCCGTCGCGGGGTCGCGGGGTCGGAGCGCGCCGGGCATGCGGCTCCACGGCAGCGTTCGGAAGGTGCGTACCTCGTCGGCGAGGAGGTCGAGTCCGTCGCGGACGAGGACGGCCATCGCATATTGGCCGGGGAAGGTGCCGAAGCCCCGGCAGTCGTTGCCATAGGCGCGGCCCTCGTCGGTCTGCGGTCCCGGCGCGCCGTCGGGACCGGCGGGCGGCGGTTTGGGGAAGGCGGTGACGACGCGCCCGTCGTGGTCGAGGTCGAAGCCGCTCGGGATGCCGGTGTTGCTCGGGGCCATGAAGGCGCGGTAGCGGATCGGTGCGAGGCCCGGCCCCTGGCTGACGGCGAGGAACGTCTCGGCGAAGCGCTGCCCGTTCCGTCCTTCCGGATCGCCCGCCCGGTATCCGGGCGCGCCGGGCTGGTCGTAGGCGATCTCGTTGATGAGGAGGACGTCCGGGCGCAGGCGCTGTATGCGGGCGGCGATGCGGCGCAGGCGGGGGTGCGCCGGGTTCCTGAGGTCGTCCGTCCGCACGTCTTCGACGTTGAACGTGGCCACCCGGAGCGCGACGGTGTCGCGGGGAGCCTGCGGGGCCGGCGCGTGCGCCGGAAGGTCGCTCGGGGCCATCATCAAAAGCAGGGCGGTGAGGACGATCAGGGAAGGAGCCATGGTGACGGGCAGGGGACTCGTGGAACGATTCGGGGAGAACGAACCGGGGATCCGTCGAAAGGATCCGCCGCGTCCTCCCGAAGCTCCCGGGCGGCGCATACGGGGTGGGGAACGAGGGGTGCGGTTAACAAGCGCGGAAAGCCGTCGATCCCGGTAAGGGGAGCCTGTGCGATGCCGGTTTGGGGGATTGCACGGCCGACGTGTGCGCGCGGGAAATTCTGGGTCATTTGAAAATCATGGATGGTATATTGGCGTCTAAAGTCGTCACCCTCGATCAATCAGAGACCGAAGCGATGCGTCCGGGCAAACCCTATCCGATGGGCGCGCTGTGGGATGGCCTCGGGGTCAACTTTGCGCTGTACAGCCCGCACGCCGAGAAGGTGGAACTGGTCCTTTTCGATCACGCGGACGACCGCGCGCCTTCGCAGACGTACGAGCTGCCCGAGCGGACGGGACCGATCTGGCACGGCTATCTGCCCAATCTGCGCCCCGGGCAACTCTACGGCTATCGCGTCTACGGTCCCTATCGGCCGGAAAAGGGACACCGCTTCAATCCGAACAAGGTGCTCCTCGATCCCTATGCGCGCGCCATCGGGCGGCCCCTTCGCTGGGACGACAGCCTCTACGGTTACCGGCCCACCGATCCCCGCGCCGACCTCTCGTTCAGCGAGGAGGACAGCGCGCCGTATGCGCCGCTCGGGGCGGTCGTCGGCTCCGGTTTCGCGTGGGACAACGACCAGCCGCTTTGCATCCCGTGGGAGGAGACGATCATCTACGAGACGCACGTCAAGGGCATCAGCCGTCTGCATCCCGAGGTGCCGGAGGCGTTGCGGGGCACGTACCTCGGCCTGGCTTCCGAGCCGATCCTCGACCACCTCGGCCGCCTCGGCGTCACCACGGTTCAGCTGCTTCCGATCCATGCCAAGGTGAACGAGCGCCACCTCGTAGAGGCGGGGCTGGCCAACTACTGGGGCTACAGCACCCTCGGCTACTTCGCCCCCGAACCCTCCTATTCGACGAACGGGCCGATCACGGCGGTGCAGGATTTCAAGATGATGGTCCGCGCGCTCCACGCCGCCGGCTTCGAGGTCATCATCGACGTCGTCTACAACCACACCGGCGAGGGCAGCCACCTCGGCCCGACGCTCTCTTTCCGGGGCATCGACAACAAAGCGTATTACAAGGAAAGCGAGACGAACGGACGTTTTCTGGCCGACTTCACGGGCACCGGCAACACGCTCAACGTCGGCAACCCGCACGTGCTTCAGCTCATCATGGACAGCCTGCGCTACTGGGTGCAGGAGATGCACGTGGACGGTTTCCGCTTCGACCTGGCGGCGGCGCTGGCCCGCGACCTCTACGAGATCAACATGCTCTCGGCGTTCTTTCAGGTGATCCAGCAGGATCCGGTGCTCAGCCAGGTCAAGCTCATCGCCGAGCCGTGGGACGTGGGGCACGGCGGCTATCAGGTGGGCGAGTTCCCGTGGCTGTGGGCCGAGTGGAACGGCAAATACCGCGACGCCGTCCGGCGCTTCTGGCGCGGGGATGCCGGCGTCGGCGGGGAGTTCGCCACCCGCATCGCCGGCTCGAGCGATCTCTACGAGCACTCCGGGCGCAAACCCTTCGCGTCGATCAACTTCGTCACGGCGCACGACGGCTTCACGCTCGAAGACCTGGTCAGCTATGAGAAGAAGCACAACGAAGCCAACCTCGAAGAGAACCGGGACGGGACCGACGCCAATTACAGCATCAACTGCGGCGTCGAAGGCCCCACCGATGAGCCGGAGATCATGGCTTGCCGCGAGACGCTCAAGCGGAGCCTCGTGAGCACGCTCCTCCTTTCGCAGGGCGCGCCCATGCTCCTCGGCGGCGACGAACTCTCGCGTACGCAAGGCGGCAACAACAACGCCTATTGTCAGGACAACGAGGTCACCTGGTACGACTGGAACCTCGACGACCGGAAAAAACGCTTCCTCGAGTTCGTGCGCCGGCTCATCGCCTTCCGGAAGGCGCATCCGAACTTCCGTCGCCACCGGTTCCTCACGGGCAAGGCCGACGCGTCGGGCGTCAAGGACGTGACGTGGTGGAGCCCCGAGGGCCGTGAGATGACCGACGCCGACTGGCGCGCGCCCGACCTCCACGCCTTCGGCATGCTCCTTCGCGGCGACCGCATCGCCGACCGGGATGCGCAGGGGCATCCCATCACCGACGACACGTTTCTGCTTCTTTTCAATGCCGGAGACGCCACGGTCTCTTTTACGTTGCCCAATGCGCCCGCGGGCTCGCCCCGTATATGGGAGGTGATGCCGGAGTTTTTTGAGAGCCTGCCGCTTCCGGACTTCGCGCCCGAGGAGGCCGCGCCGCTCAAAGCGCATCGCATGGCCGTGCTTCAGGCGCGGCGGTGAGGCCGGTCAGCTTCGCCGCGCAGCCTTGAGCGTGTTCTGGAGGAGCATCGCGATGGTCATCGGCCCCACGCCGCCGGGCACGGGCGTGATCCAGCCCGCCTTCTCCCGGACGGCGTCGAAGTCCACGTCTCCGGCGAGGCGGTAGCCGCGCGGCCGCGAGGCGTCTTCCACCCGGTTGATGCCCACGTCGATCACCGCCGCGCCCTCGCGCACCATGTCCGCCGTGATGAAATGCGCGCGTCCGATGGCGGCCACGAGGAGGTCCGCCTGCCGCGTGATCGCCGGCAGGTCGCGCGTGCGGCTGTGGCATACGGTGACGGTGGCGTCGACGCCTTTTTGCAGGAGCAGGTTCGCCATGGGCTTGCCGACGATGTTCGAGCGCCCGACGATGACCGCGCGCGCGCCCCGGGTCTCGATGCCGGTGCGCCGGAGCATCTCCATGATGCCGGCGGGCGTGCACGGCAGAAAGCGCGGCTCGCCGATCATGATGCGTCCCACGTTGGCCGGGTGGAAGCAGTCCACGTCCTTGTCGGGGTTGAGCGCATAGATGACCTTTTGCTCGTCGATGTGGGCGGGCAGGGGCAGTTGCACGAGGATGCCGTCGACGCCCGCGTCCCGGTTGAGCCGGTCGATGATGCGGAGGAGTTCGGCTTCGGAGATGTCGCTTTCGTACGTGAGCGTGTCGGCGTCGATGCCGACTTCGAGGGCGGCTTTTTGCTTGCCGCGCACGTAGGAGGCCGAGGCCGGATCGTCGCCTACGAGGAGGACGCGGAGGCACGGCGGGCGATGGCCCAGCGCCGTCCATGCGGACACCGCTTCGCGGATCTCGCCGCGCACCTGTGCCGCGATGGCTTTGCCGTCAATGAGTTGTGCCACGGAGGTATCGGGAAGGCTGGTGAGGGAGGTCGTGCGGAGTGCACCGGGCGCTCCGGAAGCAAGGTACGCACCCCCTCTCAATAGTTTTTTCAATCCCGCACGAAAACAGCACGGCCCTGCCGATCCGGTTCGGTCGACGGGGCCGTGTGGGTTTGGGGTTTGGCTCGGGCGAGCGTCTCGGTTTGAGGACGTGGAGCCGGTTCGGACGCGAGGGGCTATTCGCAGAGCATCCCGCAGCGCGCCCGAAGCTGGGCAATGGTGCGGTGGAGTTCCTTCTTCCGGGCCATCAACGCATGGTGCTCGTCCGCCGAGAGATACTGACACGCCTTGGCGACGTTGAGCCAGTGCGAGAGTTGATAACAGGCATTGAGCGCTGCGTCGAGATCCTGCGTGAACGCGCATGGATCGTGGCGTTGATGCCAGCCCCGCGCGATGGCGTCCGGGATGGCGTGCGCGTGACGACGCATCTGGTCGCTGAGCGTGTTCTGCCCGTCGCGTGGGAAGCGACGGGTGATCCAGAAGATGTCCGAGGCCAGCGCGGCGGCGCGGCGGTAGGCCCGCAGGTTACGGAAGGAACGGAGCGTTAGGGTCTGTGAGGTCATGATCGGCACTCAAGGGTTTCGAAGGTTTCGACACTTGGTGATGTAATAAAAACACACGGACCCGTGCGATTATAACCTCAAGGTGAAAATATTTATTGCGGGGTCTCATATTGAGACAGAGACGGCGGGGGAGCCGGGGTTTAAGGTGGGCGGGGGAAAAGAAAAGGAGGCACGGCTCCGGTGCGGGGGAGGAGGCCCGGGAACGCCGTGGCGAAGGCCGTTTCGACCGTGAAAAAGGGGATGCGAACAGGAGCCGTCTCTGAGGCGTTGCAGGGGCACGCACGTCGGGAACGCCCCGCTGAAGGGATGCCCGGTTGACGTGAGCGAGAAAAGCCGCAATGCCCGGATGAACCCATCAAGCCGTATCATAGCGCTGCTCTTCGGAGGGGTCGCGCTCCTCGCGCTCGGCGCGGGATGTGAACGCCGCGCCGCCTCGCCGGTGGCCGTCGATCAGATCCGCGTCGACCTGCCGGACCACGAAAGCTGGCGGGCGCGCTTTTACGTCAGCGAAGACGGGATCCCCCGCATGGAGATCGCAGCGGCGTACATGGCGGAGTTCGAACGCGAGGACAGCACGTACATGGTGCTCACCGGCCTGCCCGACAGCCTCGGACCCCGCGTGACGGTGTATCTCTTCGACGCCGAAGGCGATTCGTCGGCGACGCTGACGGCGGATCAGGTCTATTACTTCGAGCGGGAACAGCGCTTCGAGGCGCAGGGGAACGTGATCGTGGTGACGCGGGAAGGGCGGCGGCTCGAAAGCGAGGACCTCCACTGGGACGAGCGCGCGCGGAAGGTGCGCACGCCCGGTTTCGTCCGGATCACCACCGAGGCGGAGCGCATTCAGGGCTATAACCTGGAGGCCGACGAAGACCTGGCCACGTACCGCCTCGAACGGGTGACGGGTCGCCGGCTGGTGGAGGACGAGGAGTGAGCGCGCGGCAGACGATACGAACGCTCGGTGTCGTGACGGGGCTGATCGCTGCGCTCACGCCCGGTCCCCGCGCAGCGCAGGCGCAGGCCGTTGCCGACACGACGGCGCACGCCGCAGCCGACACCACGAACGCCGAGCCGAAAGAGGTCGAACTCCTGCATGCCGGAGAACTGCTCAAGGAAACCGCCGACGCGCTCGAACTCATCGGAGACGTGCGGCTGCGGCAGGGCGATACGGGCCTGCGCGCCAACCGCGCCACCGAGTACGCCGACCGGGACGAGTACCTCTTCCTCGGAGACGTGCTCATCATCGAGCGGGGGGATACGCTCCGCGCCGAGCAGGTGCGGTACGACAAGCGCACGAAGATCGGATACGCCACCGGCAAGGTGCGCCTCTCCGACGGCGACGTGGTCGTGTATGCGCCCTCGGGCCGGTATCACACCGAAGAAAAACGAGCCGTCTTCGAGGACGGCGTCACCCTCGTCGACAGCGCCACGGTGCTCACGAGCCGCGCAGGGGCGTACTGGTCCGATGAAAAACGCGCCGAGTTTTACGACGACGTGCACCTCTCCGGCGACCGGACGTACCTCGAAGCCGACTCCGTCACGTATTTCCGTGAGACGGAGGTCTCCGTGGCCCGCGGGAATGTGTTCATCGAACGCCTCGGCGGCGACGAAGACGAGACGGCGGCCTCCGATTCGACCACGCGGACGTTCCTCTTCGGCCAAAGCGCCTTCAACGACAACCGCGCCGCCGTCAGCCGCATCCGGGGGCGACCGCTGCTCATCCAACTCCGCGCCGACTCCACGGGCGCGCCGTCGGACACGCTCCTCATTCGCGCCGGACGCCTCGACGTCTTCCGACGGGATTCCCTTCAGCGTCTGGTGGCCCTCGATTCGGTGAAAATCTGGCAGCGTGATTTCGCCGCCGTGGCGGACTCCGTGGTGTACGAGCGGTTGCGACGGAAGGACCGGCCCGTCCGGGAAGAGAGCCGGCTCTTCCGCGAACCGACGGCCTGGTTTCAGCGGGCGCAGGCCCACGGCGACACCCTCCGCGTGACGGCCCGCGAGAGCGCCGTCGATTCGCTCTTCATCGTCGGGAACGCCTTCGTGGCGCAGCAGGACACCTCGCTCGATCGCATCTCGCAACTGCGCGGCCGGACGATGCTCGGCCTCTTCGAGCGCGATACGCTCCGCACCCTCTTCGTCCGCCCGAACGCCGAGGCGATCTATTTTCTCCAGGACGACGAGACCCGCGCGCTCAAGGGCGCCGTCCGCGCCTCCGCCGACCGCGTCGTGTTCGACGTGCAGGGAACAGGCGAACTCAAAGACATCCGCTTTTATCGCGGCGTGGAAGGCGCATATTACGATGTGGGCCTGATCCCGGAGCCGTTCCGGCTCGAAGGCTTCCGGTGGGAGCCCGAACGTCGCCCTGAGAAGCTGCGCCTTTTGCCCGCCGACGTGCTCGAACGTCTCACCGCGTGGACCGACCGTTTTCGAGCGGCGGCGTCCCGCGTCCCGGACCCCGGCGTCACCGGAGGCGAAGAACAAGAGCGCCGGCCGGATCATTGAACGTCCCGGCGCTTTCATGGGAGAAAGCAACGGATTCGGCCGGACGCCCTCGCGCCGCTTTCCCCTCCACCGAAAGATTTCGACCCCCGTTCGTCATGCCGATTTCAGAGATCGAACAGGCCCTCGCCCATTTCAAGAGCGGCGACCCGGCGAAGGCGATTCCGATCCTCGAAGAGTTGGTGCGCATGGTGCCGACGTACGTGATGGCGTATGTGCTTCTGGCGCAGGCGTACGAGGCGATTCAGCAGGAGGATATGGCGATGGCGGCGTGGCATCGCGCGCACAGCGTCATCCCCGACAGTCCGGTTCGCTCCTCTTCCGCGTTCGAATGGCCCGACCTCCCGGAGAGCGATTTTGCGCCGGGCGCGGGGGCTCGAGAGGCCGAGCATGGCGACGGCTTCGCAGAACCCCCGCCTGCCGACGTGCTCATGCTTCGGGCGGAGGCCCTCATCAAGCGGTACAAGAAACGCACGGTCGTCAAGGCGGTGAGCCTGAACGTGGGGCAGGGGGAGATCGTCGGGCTGCTCGGGCCGAACGGCGCCGGCAAAACGACGACGTTCCACATGATCGTCGGCCTCGAACGCCCGGACAAGGGCAAGGTCTTCATCGGTGAGAACGACATCACGACGCTGCCCATGTATGCGCGCGCCCGGCGGGGCATCGGGTATCTGGCGCAGGAGGCGTCGATCTTCTCCCACCTCACGGTCGAAGACAACCTCCACGCCGTGCTCGAGTACCAGCCCATGAGCCGCGAGGAACGCCGGCTGCGGGTGGAGGAACTCATCGCCGAGTTCGGGCTGGAGACGGTGCGGCGCTCGCGTGGATACATGCTCTCCGGCGGCGAGCGGCGGCGCACCGAGATCGCCCGCGCGCTGGCCACGCGCCCGGCCTTCTTCCTCCTCGACGAACCTTTCGCCGGCGTCGATCCCATCGCCGTGGAGGACATCCAGTCCATCGTGGCGGGCCTGAAGAGGCGCGGCATCGGCGTGCTCATCACCGACCACAACGTGCACGAGACGCTCGCCATCACCGACCGGGCGTATCTCCTCTTCGAGGGCAAGATCCTCAAGCAGGGCACCGCCGAGGCGCTCGCCTCCGATCCGGAGGTGCGCAAACGGTATCTCGGCGAGAAGTTCACCCTCGAGCGGTATCAGTGACGACGCTTGCGGGGACGGCACGCGTCGCGCTCACACTCGCAAATAACCCGTGAATCATGGGCGCGGGCGGTTTTTCGGCCTTTCAATCGATCCCAATTAATCGTTTTATCCGGATCCGCTGCCTGCCGGGTGAATAGAAAGGCAACGGCGCGCCGGGGCGACGCCCCCGGACCGTGACCCCTCAACCCAAGCGCGATTCGAGTCCATGTCTACGATCTCTTCCGAAAGCACCGAAGCCGAAACGACCACGGCCCTGAGCCTCTACGACGAGTACGCCTGGCGCGAGATGGTCTATCACGTCACGCCGGAGACGGCGGAAGCGCTCGCCACGGAGAAGGTCACCGCCTACATCGGCTTCGACCCGACGGCGGCGAGCCTGCACGTCGGCTCGTTGCTGCCCATCATGGCGCTGGCCCGGCTTCAGCGCTTCGGCCACACCCCCATCGCCCTCGTGGGCGGAGGCACCGGCCTCATCGGCGATCCGAGCGGGAAAAGCAAGGAACGCCCGCTTCTCACCCGGGAGAAAATGGAGGAGAACCTCGCGGGCATCGAAGGACAACTTCGGCGGTTTCTTGACTTCGAGACGGCGGCGAACCCGGCTCGCATGGTCAACAACCTCGAATGGCTCGGCTCGATCTCGCTCCTCGATTTCCTCCGCGACGTGGGCAAATACTTCACGGTGAACTATATGCTCTCCAAGGAGTCGGTCAAGCGCCGGATCGAGTCGGAGGACGGCATCTCGTATACCGAGTTCACGTACATGCTGCTTCAGGCGTACGACTACCTCGTGTTGCATGATCGGTACGGATGCACGCTTCAGATGGGGGGCAGCGATCAGTGGGGGAATATTCTGGCGGGGGCCGACCTCATCCGCCGGATGCGTTCCGAGAAAGCCCACGGCCTGGTTTTCCCGCTCGTGACGAACGCCGCCGGCACGAAGTTCGGAAAGACCGAGTCCGGCACGGTGTGGCTCGACCCCGGGCTCACGTCGCCGTATCGGTTCTATCAGTTCTGGCTGAACACCGACGATCGCGACGTGGTTCGGTACCTGAAATTCTTCACGTGGCTCACGCGGCCCGAGATCGAGGAGCTGGCGGCGGTCACCGAAGCGGCTCCGGAGCGGCGAGAGGCGCAACGGCGGCTGGCGCGGGAGGTGACGCGGATGGTCCACGGCGAGGCGGAACTGGCGCGCGCCGAACAGGCGTCGGAGGTGCTCTTCGGCGGGGCGATGGACGCCCTCTCACCGGCCGACATTCTCGACATCTTCGAGGACGTGCCGTCGGCGGAGCTGTCCCGCGCCCGCTTCGAGGGCGAAGGCATCGGCGTGATCGACCTCCTGGTCGAAAGCGGCGCGACGGCGTCGAAGGGAGAGGCGCGACGGCTCGTGCGGAGCGGCGGCGCGTACGTCAACAACCGCCGCGTGGCCGACGAGCGCGCCCGCATCACGCTCGAAGACACCATCGAAGGCAAGGCAGTCGTCGTTCGCAAGGGGCGAAAAAATTATCGCCTCGTCCTGATCCGGTGATCCGGAGGGATTGCGGCATCTTTTCGGGAGTCGTATACTGCCGGGTCCAGGGAGGAAACGGCTCATACGCGAAAAAAAACAAGGTGATAGGTATGGTAGTGGTGATGAACGTGGGCGCGCCCGAGCCGCAGATTCAGGCCGTCATCGAGCGGCTCAACCGGTACGGGTTCGACGTGCACCGTTCAAGCGGGGTGCAGCAGACCGTTCTCGGCGCCATCGGCGTCAAGCCCGACTTCGACGTGCGGCACATCAAGGTGCTCGAAGGCGTGGCGGACGTGTATCGCGTCACGGAGCCGTACAAGTTTGCGAGCCGTTCGTGGAAGCAGGAGAACACGGTCGTCGACGTGCGCGGCGTGGGTGTGGGCGGCGAGGAGGTGGTGGTGATGGCGGGGCCGTGCTCGGTCGAGAGCGAGGAGCAGATGGAGGCTTCGGCGGCGCACGTGGCGGCGCACGGCGCGACGTTCCTCCGGGGCGGGGCCTTCAAGCCGCGTTCGTCGCCGTACTCGTTTCAGGGCCTCGGCGAAGAGGGGTTGCGCATCCTCCGCGCCGCCGCCGACCGGCACGACCTCCGTGTGATCACCGAGGTCATGGAGCCGGCGCAGATCGACGTCATCTACCCGTACACCGACGTCTTTCAGATCGGCGCGCGGAACATGCAGAACTTCTCCCTGCTCAAGGAGATCGGCAAGACCGACAAGCCGGTGTTCCTCAAGCGCGGCCTCTCGGCGACGGTCGACGAATGGCTCATGAGCGCCGAGTACGTGATGGCGCAGGGCAACCCGCATGTGATCCTGTGTGAGCGCGGCATCCGCACCTTCGAGACGTACACGCGCAACACGCTCGACCTCTCGGCCGTGCCGGTGGTCAAGGCCAAGAGCCACCTGCCCATCGTCGTCGACCCGAGCCACGGGACGGGTCTCCGGAACAAGGTCATCCCGATGGCGCGCGCCGCCGTCGCCGCCGGAGCCGACGGGCTGATGGTGGAGGTGCACCCGGACCCGGCCAACGCCCGGAGCGACGGCCCGCAGTCGCTCTTCTTCGAGCAGTTCGTCGAGATGATGCGGCAGATCCGGCTCATCGCCGACGCCATCGGACGCACCGTGCGCGCCCCGCAACGCGTCTCGGTTTGAGACACCTTCTCCGGAGGCACGATGCGAGTGGGACATGTGGTCTTTTGACGTCAAGTGATCTTTTTGCCCGAAACGGCTGAATGTCTTCGGGCGCATGGCTTATTTTTCTCCTCATCCGGGAAGATCTTCTGAGCGCCGGGGCCGAGAACCGTCCGTTTGAGGCAGGGTTGGAAAAGGAGTACGGGGCGGACCGGAAGTCTTCACGAGAACGGATCCTGATTTTCGATTTCCGGTCCGGCTTTTGCGCCTCTTCCCCCCGTCGTGCCGAAATTGCGGGACGTTTCGGGATGGCCTATCTCTCGAACCATAAAAAAATAAAAGTCTTATGTGCGGAATCGTTGGGTATATCGGAGATCGTCCTGCCGCGGACGTATTGCTTCGCGGGCTGCAACGGCTGGAATATCGCGGATATGATTCGGCAGGCATTGCCGTGGTGAACGGCAACCTGAGTGTGCACAAGCGGCAGGGTAAGGTAAACGACCTGAAGGCTGCGCTCTCGAACGTGGCGGTCGAGGGCACGCTCGGCATCGGGCATACGCGATGGGCCACGCACGGCTTCCCGAGCGACCGGAACGCGCACCCGCACACCAGCTCTTCCGGCGATTTCGCCATCGTCCACAACGGCATCATCGAGAACTACGGCGCGCTCCGGGAGAGGCTCACCGAGGAAGGCTATACGTTCACGAGCCAGACGGACACCGAGGTGCTCGTGCACCTGATCGACAAGCTGCGCAAGGACAACGGGCTCTCGCTCGAAGAGGCGATCCGGCAGGCGCTCCGGGTGGTGGTGGGCACCTACGGGATCGCCGTCGTGTCGAGCGAAGATCCGGATCTGCTCATCGCGGCGCGGAAAGGCAGCCCGCTCATCCTCGGCGTCGGGGAAGGCGAATTCTTCCTCGGCTCCGATGCCGCCCCGCTGGTCGAATACACGCGGCAGGTGGTGTACCTCAACGACGGCGAGATGGTCGTCATCCGGCGCGGCGGCTTCGAGGTGCGCACCATCGACAACGTGCCGCTCGAAAAGGAGGTGCACGAGCTCGAATGGGACCTCGAACAGATCGAGAAGGGGGGCTACGAGCACTTCATGCTCAAGGAGATCATGGAGCAGCCGACGTCGCTCGAGAACTGTATGCGCGGGCGCATCCGGCTCTCCGAGAACGCGCTCAGGCTCGGGGGGCTCATCGACGTGATGGACCAACTCCGGAGCGCGCGGCGCATCATCATCGCCGCCTGCGGGACATCCTGGCACGCGGCGCTGGTGGGCGAATACCTGATCGAAGCCTTTGCGCGCATCCCCGTCGAGGTCGAGTACGCGAGCGAGTTCCGGTATCGCAATCCCGTGCTGGTTGAAGGAGACGTGGTGCTGGTGATTTCGCAGAGCGGCGAGACTGCCGACACGCTGGCGGCCATTCGCGCGGCCAAGCGGCGCGGCATCCCCGTCTATGGCGTGTGCAACACCGTCGGGTCGACGATCGCGCGGGACACGGACGCGGGCGTCTACCTCCACGCCGGCCCCGAGATCGGGGTGGCCTCGACGAAGGCGTTCACGGCGCAGGTGACCGTGCTCGCGATGATCGCACTCAAGCTCGCCGAAGGACGCACCATCACCGAAGCCGAGATGGCGCATTATCTCCGCGCCATGGCCGAAATCCCGGAGAAGGTGCGGCAGGTGCTCGAACTCGACGATCAGATCAAGCAGATCGCGCAGGTCTACCGGTATGCTTCCAACTTCCTCTACCTCGGACGCGGGTACAATTTCCCCGTGGCCCTCGAAGGCGCGCTCAAGCTCAAGGAGATCTCGTACATCCACGCCGAAGGGTATCCGGCCGCCGAGATGAAGCACGGCCCGATCGCGCTCATCGATCAGTTCATGCCGGTCGTCTTCATCGCGATGAAGGACAGCACGTACGACAAGGTGATCACGAACATCGAGGAGGTGGCGGCGCGCAAGGGGTCGGTCATCGCCATCACGGATCACGGCAACGGCGAGCTGGACCGGCTGTGCGAGTACGTGATCCGCATCCCGGCTACGGAGGAGTTCCTGTCCCCGCTTCTGACGGTGGTGCCGCTGCAACTGCTCTCGTATCACATCGCCGTCATGCGCGGCTGCAACGTGGACCAGCCCCGCAACCTCGCCAAAAGCGTGACGGTCGAATAAACACGGCATGCCTCGTCCGCCGCGCGCCGTTTGCGAGACCACGGCGCGCTCCGGGAAGACGCGCTTCCATGCTTCGGCTCAGCCGCGCTTCTTTCTCCGGTCGCTTTTCCCCCCCCGGTCCAACGTCGCGGCGGCCATTGCGCCGTCGCCGGAGACGCCGTAGCGGGCGGCCATGCGGCGAAGGAGGTCCTCGATCTGGTCGGAAGAGAGCCGCTCGAGCGCATCGACGCCGCAATAATGTCGGGCGGCGATGAGCAGGTCGGCGCGCGAGAGTCCGTAGGCCTCCGCCTGCTCGACGAGTGTCTCCGGCGTCGGTCCCGGCTCGGCTTCCGGTTCCGGCGTCTCGATCACCTCGGGCACGACCTCGCCGTTTTCGGGCTTCGGCCCCTCGCCCAGGCGCGCCAGGAAATCGGCGAACGTCGCGTTCTTGAGTTCCAGCCCGATCGGGAACGCCGGGCTGTTCGACTTCACCACGCGCGCCACGCGGACCTGCTCGAAGTCCTCCACGCGCACGCTCAGTTCCACCATCACGTCGACGAAGTACTCGAGGCCGCCGGTCGTCATCGGCAGGACGCGGCCCATCTCGTTCTCTTCCTGCTCCTCTTTGCCTCGCGCGCCGATCTGGTCGGTGATCACCACGCAGGCTCCGCTGTCGATGCACAGGCGGCGGAGCACTTCCTGAAAGAGCATCTGGTCGTTGGCCAGCGCTTCGGCGGACGGCCGGGCGAGGGGGTCGCCGGTGCGTTCGCGGACGGCGCGGAGGGTCTCCCGATGCTTTCGGCCGAAATACATGGCCCACGAGTCGAGCGCGAAGCAGCCGTACCCGCGCGCCTTGCCCTCCCCGTCGAGCGCCCAGTCGATGAACGCCGGCAGTTCGTCCGGGTGTTGGATCTCGAGCGCGTCGAAGCGGGAGCCGTCGCTGCCGGGGAGGAGGCGCGCCTTGCGCTCGGTGTCGAAGAAACAGAGCCGTCCCAGCCCGGCGTCGGCGAGCGTGGCGGCGAAGACGCTCTTGCCCGTCCCCGCCGCGCCGCGCACCGCCACCACGAGGCGGCGCGTCTTCGGGCGACGGCTCAGCGGATTGATGCGTTGGGTCGTCATGGCTTTTCGATGGTTTGATGGCGTCGGTCCGTATCCCGCGCATCCCCGCCCCCGTATGCGGGACCCGGGCGCGCGCATACGGAGAATAATGCGCCGCCGTGACATCCTTGTGTCACAAACGCAAGACGAAAAATTTCATGGACCTGTGAGAATGTTCGTCCGTGTGCGAAGGGGCCGCTCGCGACGATGGGCGACGGGACGCGCTAACTTTTTCCCTTTCCGGAGTCTCTATATAAAGGGGAGCAGCGATGAAGCTTGCGAACCGGTTGATCGAAACGACGCCGCCGGGCGGCGGAAGCCGGAAAGGCCTATGAGCAAGGCAGGCGATACGCCTCCGGACGAGGTGCTCGTCGTGGCGGCCATCCTCGGCGATCTCGGCGCGTTCAACGAGCTGTCGTTGCGCTATCGCGCCGCCGTGGTGCGCACTGCCGCCGCCGTCACCGGGCGAGAAGATGCCGAGGACGTGGCGCAAGATGCGCTCTTGCTGGCCTTCAAGGCGCTCCCGTCCATCGAGGACCCCGCGCGCTTCGCGGCCTGGCTGATGGCGATCACGCGCCACCGGGCGCTGCGCTTCGACCGGCAGAAGCGAAGGCGCTCGCGCGGGCGCGTCGAGATGGACGCCGTGCTGCTCGAACACATGACGGCCCTCGCGCAGCCGATGCTTGCCGCCCCCGACACGAACGACGTGCTCCATCGCGCCCTCGAACGCCTTCCCGACGATTATGCCCTGGCCCTCCGCCTCCGCTTTCTCGACGAGATGCCGCTCAAACGCATCGCCGCTTTCCTCGGCGTCCCGCTCTCGACGGTCAAATGGCGCATTCACCGCGGCAAACAATTGATGCGGGACGCCGTGGAACGCCTCGAACAGACCCGGATCCCATGGAAAGAGAACTGAACCGTCTCGCGCGTCTGCTTCGTGAGATCGCGGCGGACGCCGGATATGCGATGGTGTATGGCCCCGCACCGGAGTCCGTCGCGTTTTGCCGGCGGCAATACGAGCGCATCGCGCGGCGGCTCCGGATGCTCGACCCGAGCTTCGACCGCCTGCCCGACCTTCCCGAAGACGCCTCGCCCGGCGCCGTCCGCGTCATCGCGCGGGAAGCGGCGTTCTGCGTCGAACGCACGCTGCGCCGGATGCGTCGCCGGAGCCGGGCCGACGGCGACTGCCTCCTCACCTTTTTCCACCGGCTGTTCGAACCCGGATGAACGGCTCCGGCGTCAAAGCCGGAAGCCTCCGGGAACCTGGCCGTCAACCTTCAATGAGAGCCGTCTTATGGAACGCAAAAAGGAAATCGCAAAGCTGATCAACGTGCTGCGTCGCACGGCCCGGACGGCCATGCAGGCGCAGTGGACCGGCGGCGACCGGGATGCGGCCGCCTTCTGCACCCGGCAATACAACCGGGTGCTGTCTCGGCTCTCCGAACTCGACCCGAATGTGGGTTCGGTCTTCGAACCGCTTGCCGAGGACAGCACCCTCATGGTCGCGGCGATGGCGAGCCGGCAGCTGGCCGCCTATTACGAGGACGAGGTGGGCCGATCCCGCCCCTGGGGGGGCGTGTACGGGGCGGCTTTCGATACCGAGTCGTTCAAGCATTTCTGGCAACGGTGCGCCACCGACATCGAAGACCTCGGGGAATACATTCGGGAAAGTGTCGAGGCGTGGGCGCGGGAGCAACGCGCCGCCCGTGCCCCGTCGGACGAGGATGCTCGCGAGGACGCCGCGTCCGAAGACGCCGGGGCGTGATTCCACCTCCCTTTTTTCCTTTGACGGGAGCGAAGGCGCGCCCGATGGGGCGGATGGTAGGGGGGGATGCGTGAGTTTGACGGGGAGCGCAGGCGCGTTCGGTGACGGCGAACCCGGAGCGCCTCCGCCGCGTTTCACGCGGAGAACGATTGCCGGGCGGCTGAGCGCCGGTGTATGACCGGAACGCCGGGTGTCCTATATTACGGCCCGGGCGCGCGTCCTCGATCTCTCCGGCGGCTGTGCGATCCGATCCCCACGATTTCCCCAGAACCGCTTCTTTTTATGGCCGGACTCTATCTCCACATTCCGTTTTGCACCCAGCGATGCGTGTATTGCGACTTCTATTTCGTCACCACCAAACGGTCGCACGCGTCGTTCGTACGGGCGCTGTGTATGGAATTGGAGCATTACGCCCTCGAATACGGTTCACGGGAACCCATCGAGACGATCTACTTCGGCGGCGGCACGCCCTCGCTCCTCAAAACCGCCGACCTGGCCCGCATTCTCGACACGATCCACACGCACTATGACACCACGCAGGTGCGCGAGACCACCCTCGAACTCAATCCCGAGGACGGCGACCCCGAATACCTCCGCGACCTCCGCGACCTCGGCTTCGATCGTCTGAGCATTGGCGTTCAGTCTTTTTACGAGGATGACCTCTCCTTCATGAACCGCTGTCACGACGCCGGGGAGGCCGAGGCCATCATTCCGAGAGCGCGGAAGGCCGGCTTCGACAATTTCTCGGTGGATCTGATCTTCGGCGTGCCCGATCAGCCGCCCGAATACTGGGCCGCGAACCTGGAGAAGGTCGTTCGTCTCGACGTTCCGCACCTCTCCACGTACATGCTCACCGTCGAGGAACGCACGCCGCTCTACGCACAGGTCCGGCGCGGGCTCGTGATTCCGCCGGACGACGAGGACCTGGCCTCGCTCTACCGCTTCACCATCCGATACCTTCAGGAGCGGGGCTATGAGCATTATGAGATCTCGAGCTTTTCCCGTCCCGGCTTTCAGGCCCGGCACAACCGGCTGTACTGGACGCACCGGAACTACCTCGGCTTTGGTCCTTCGGCGCACTCGTTCTGGTGGAAAGGGCTCCCGGCGCACCGGTGGGCCAACGTGCGCAGCCTCCGGCAGTACGAAGCGCTCGTGGGTCAGGGCTACGCGCCCATCGACTTCAAGGAGCCGCTCGATCTCGACACGCTGGCCAACGAATACATCATGCTTCGCCTCCGCACCGCCGAAGGGCTCGACCTCGACCACCTCGAGGAACGGTACGGCGTCGAACTGCTCGGGGACAAGGTGGAAGAGATGGCCTGGCTCGAAACGGAAGGCTACATCGCGCCCATTCGGAACAGCCGCATCCGCCTCACCGAACTCGGCAA
>JALSSK010000043.1 GCA_026984335.1 Rhodothermales bacterium | reverse complement strand
CCAGGGGCCGGGCCTGGCTCAAAACGCCACCGGCCGCAAGCCCGAGGCCCTGGTCCAGGGCAGACCCGGCAAGCGATCCGACAGCACCCCCGTGGCCGAGTCCCAAGAACATAGCATTATCCAACAATTGTACCCCTTACCATACGATACCTGCGCGAGAAGTGCAACAACAAACCTGTTCAAAACAACGGCCTGCGAGTCCATTTTTCAAAGGCTTTCGTCGGATAAAAAGCGTAGTGAACAGGGATGATATCCAACGACGGAGTGGGGAGACTATCCCGGTCGTGAGGAGCGAAGCGTCAGACCGCTGCCCGAGGCATCTCAAATAGCGCGCGTTCGAGATCCCGCGTATGAGAGAGCCGCAGTTCCGAACCTGCCGGATCATCAAGGGGTGGGCGAGGCGCGCCAAAATTCCCGGTTTCTTTGCGATCCCGGGGCGGGTGCGGGCGTACGAGGGCGAGCATGTCGATGACGGGCAGGTTATTTTTACCCGACTTCCGCAGCGCCCCTTTCGTCTCGGCGCGCCTCGGACGACGCTCTCGCACAGAACTACCGGAACATAAAGTCTTTTACGCCTGATGGAAGCAAAGCAAGCAAGCGGCAAGGTGATCCAGATCCTCGGCGCTGTGGTTGACGCCCAGTTCCCCGCCGACGCCGTACCTGAAATCCTTGACGCACTCGTCATTGACCGTGAGGACGGCAGCAAGCTGGTGCTCGAAGTGCAGCAGCACCTCGGCGAGAACCGCGTGCGCACCATCGCCATGGACACCACGGACGGCCTCACGCGCGGCACGCCGGTGACGAACACGGGCCGGGCCATCGCCATGCCCACGGGGATGTCCGTGCGCGGCCGCCTGCTCAACGTCGTCGGGCAGGCCATCGACGGGCTGCCGCAGCCCGAGGCCGAGGGCTACCGCCCCATCCATGCCGAGCCGCCGCCGTTCGACGAGCTGGCCACGTCCATCGACATGCTCGAGACCGGCATCAAGGTCATCGACCTCATCCAGCCCATCTCGCGCGGCGGGAAGGTCGGCCTCTTCGGCGGCGCCGGCGTCGGCAAGACGGTGCTCATCATGGAGCTGATCAACAACATCGCCAAGGCGCACGAGGGCCTCTCGGTCTTCGCCGGCGTGGGCGAGCGCACCCGTGAGGGCAACGACCTGCTCCGGGAAATGCTCGAAAGCAAGGTCGTCAACTACGGCGACGCCTTCCTCGAATCGATGGAGGAAGGCGAGTGGGACCTCTCGAAGGTGGACATGGACGCCCTCCGCGAGAGCAACATCTCGCTCGTCTTCGGGCAGATGAACGAGCCGCCGGGCGCCCGCGCCCGCGTGGCCCTCTCCGGCCTGACCATCGCCGAGTATTTCCGCGACCTCGGCGGGCGCGACGTGCTCTTCTTCATCGACAACATCTTCCGCTTCACGCAGGCGGGCTCGGAGGTCTCGGCCCTGCTCGGGCGCATGCCCAGCGCCGTGGGCTACCAGCCGACGCTCGCCACCGAGATGGGTGAGATGCAGGAACGCATCACCTCGACGAAGAAAGGCTCGATCACCTCGTTCCAGGCCGTCTACGTGCCGGCGGACGACCTGACCGACCCCGCCCCGGCCACCACCTTCGCCCACCTCGACGCCACGACGGTGCTCTCCCGCCAGATCGCCTCGCTCGGCATCTACCCCGCCATCGACCCGCTCGACTCCACCAGCCGCATCCTCGACCCGAACATCCTGAGCGCCGAACACTACAACACGGCCCAGGACGTGAAGCAGCTCCTGCAGCGGTACAAGGAACTGCAGGACATCATCGCCATCCTCGGCATGGACGAACTCTCGGACGAGGACAAGCTCGTCGTGCAGCGCGCCCGTCGCGCCCAGCGCTACATGAGCCAGCCTTTCTTCGTCGCCCAGCAGTTCACCGGCTTCGAGGGCAAGTACGTCAAGATCGACGACACCATCCGCGGATTCCGCATGATCCTCGACGGCGAGCTCGACCATCTGCCCGAACGCGCCTTCGCCTACAAGGGCGTCATCGAGGAAGTGATCGAGGCCGGCGAGCGGATGCTCAAGGAAGAAGGTTAACCCAACCCCGTGAGACGGAGCCGCCGACCGGCCCTCCGCCTCACGCATGCCACAGGAGAACATGGCCGGAAATCTTTACGTGGACATCGTTTCGCCGCACGGAAGCGTCTTTCGCGGCGACGCACAGGGCGTCAAGGCGCCGGGCGTGCAGGGGGCCTTCGAGGTGCTCTTCAACCACGCGCCGATGATCGCCGCCTTCGACATCGGCCCGCTCGTGATCGTCGAGCCCTCGGGGCAGGAGATCCTCTTCGCCACGAGCGGCGGCTTCCTCGAAGTGCTCAACAACACGGTGACGGTGCTCGCCGAGACGGCCGAGCCGTCGTCGGCCATCGACGTCGAGCGGGCGAAGGCCGCCGAAGCGCGCGCCCTCGAACGCCTCCACCGGCTCGAAGGCGCCGAGCGGGAACGCGCCCAGCGCGCCCTCGAACGCGCGCGCAACCGCCTCCGCGTGGCCATGGGCCGCGTCGGCACCCGCGTGTCCTCTTCGTGACCGGACGCCGCCGAACGACTCGCACAAAGCCCGGGGGATCGCCCATCCTCCGGGCTTTTTCGTATCATGACGGACGCCTCTGCCGTGCCCCGTCCGCGCCACCTTCCGCCGACGCTCCCGCCGGAGAAACCCCCGCCGAGCCGGAAGCGTTGGCTTCTCTACCCGGCGTAAGCGCCGGAGCGCATACAGACGAAGAAACTTTCCCGCCCCGCCCTTCCACCTCCCCGAAGCGCCAGCGACCGATGCCGACGACGCCCCAACCCCTCCCCGAGACGAGCGCCCGGACGCTCGACACCCTCGCGACCCCGGCCGTGCTCATCGAGCGGCGGCGGCTCGCAAACAACCTCGCCCGGATGCAGGCAAAAGCGGACGCGCAGGGGGTGCGCCTGCGCCCGCATACGAAGACGCACAAGTCCGTGGCGCTGGCGCGCCGGCAACTCGAAGGCGGCGCGCGCGGCCTCACCGTCGCCAAGCCCGCCGAGGCGGAAGTCTTCGTCGAGGCCGGTTTCGACGATGTGCGGCTGGCCTACACCGTCGTCGGCGAGGAGAAGCATGCCCGGCTGCTCCGGCTCATGGACCGGGCGCGGATCTCCTTCTGCGTCGATACGCCCGAAGGCGCGCGGGCGGCCTCCGAGTTTTACGCCGCCCGCGACCGCCGCGCCGAGGCGCTCGTGGAGGTGGACTGCGGATACGGCCGTTGCGGCGTGCGATGGGACCGCCCCGAGAGCGTCGACTTCGTGCGGTTCGTCGCCTCTCTGCCGGGGCTGCGGCTCGCGGGACTCCTCACCCATGCCGGGCAGTCGTACTACGGCCCGTGCGAGTACGAGACGGCCGAAGACGCCCTCCGCCGCGTCAGCGCCGAGGAACGGGACCGCATGCTCGTCTTCGCCGCCGCCCTGCGCGAGGCGGGCGTGCCGGGCGTCACGCCGGAACGCTTCGAAATCAGCATCGGCTCGACGCCCTCGATGCGCTTCTTCGAGAACCGCGTCCACGACGGCTTCCGCATCACCGAGATCCGCCCCGGCAACTACGTCTTCAACGACGCCATGCAGGTCGGCCTCGCCTCCGCCACGCTCGACGACTGCGCCCTCACCGTCCTCGCCACCGTCATCAGCAAGCACCGCGAGACGTCGGGACAGGAACGCCTCTTCCTCGACGCCGGCAAGAAGGTCTTCACCTCCGACCTCGGCTATCACACACGGGGGCACGGCATCCTCCTCTACAACGCCCGCACGATGGAGCCGCTTCCGCATGCCCGCATCACGGGCCTCTCCGAAGAGCATGGCTGGGTGCGCGTCC
Source organism: Rhodothermales bacterium (assembly GCA_026984335.1). Taxonomy (GTDB): domain Bacteria; phylum Bacteroidota; class Rhodothermia; order Rhodothermales; family ISCAR-4553; genus JALSSK01. The sequence goes on along the minus strand of JALSSK010000043.1, from coordinate 1,215 downwards.
CCGGCGGCTCCACCCTGTCCGTCGGCGACCGGGTGCGCGTGACGCCGAACCATGCCTGCGTGGTGGTCAACACCCAGGACACCCTCTACCTCGTCGACGGCGACGACGTGCTCGAAGCCTGGCCCGTCGATGCGCGGGGGCGCGTGCAGTGAGCGCGAGGTCCCCACAGGGCGCGGATCGGACGTCGCCTTCGCCCTTCCCATGCCCCCCACGCCTGAAAAACGCCTTCGGGCGCACCATCCTCGAACGCGCGCTCCAACGGCTTCCCGCCCCCCTCACGTCAGACCGGCGAGGACCTCGGGGCCGTACTTCTCGAAGAGGAAGCGCTCGCGGTAGAGATGGTAGGCGGCCCGGCACACCCGGTCCGTATAGTACGTATTGAACGCGCTCCCGATGACCGCGCCCGTCACGGGTACGGCCTGCGCCAGTTTCGCCTCGGAGAGGTGCAGGCCGAGTTTCCTGACGAGGTTCTCGATGGCCCGCGACATCCCCGCCTGCTCCATCGCGTTCTTGCTCTGGCTCTTCGCCACGCGGGTGGCAATGGAGAGGACGGGCGTCATCGCGACGTCGGCGGCTTTGCTGTCCGAGCGCGAGACGTGGTCGAGGATGCGAAGTGCGAAGAGGCGTTCGGCCGGCTCGGAGACGTCGAAGCCGCAATAGGCGGCGTGCTCCCCGGCGGCGCGGAGGTTGAGCGCCACGAGCGCGATGAGGTCCGGCACGATGCCCGAAGCCCCGGCGAAGCCCGTCGCGGCGCCTTCGACGGCGGCCAGCGCCCGGTACTTGTGCCCGAGACCCGCCATCACCCGATCCACGTCCTCGAGGTCGAGCCGCCGGATGTGCGCGGGATGACGAACCGGGCGCCCGGCCTGCCGGTACTCCTCGTGGATCGCGTCGGCCCACACCGTGTCCTGCGTGATCTCGTTCGTGACCTGAAGCAATCCCGCCACCACATTCTCGATGGTCCAGTCGACGCCGGGAATCTTTCGCACGAGGTCCGTCACCTCGCCCATGCGGTCCTGCACCCATCCCGCCGCCCGCTTGAGCGCGCTTCGCTCCGGGTTCCGCCATTGCAGAATCCGGCGGAACGCCTCCCGTTCGTACTCGGAGGGGCGCAAAGGAGGGGCAGGCAGGGTGTTCATCGCAAAAAAAGGACGGGCGGGATGTTTGCTTCCTCTGCGTATTTCACATTCGAAAAAAAGACCTTCCTCACGAAAT
>JALSSK010000042.1 GCA_026984335.1 Rhodothermales bacterium | reverse complement strand
GCGAAGAAAAGGTTCTGCCGGATCGTGCGCATGGCGCGCCGGGAGAGCCGAAAGGCATCGACCGCCGCCATGAGGTCGCCGCGCATGAGCGTGACGTCGCTCGCCTCGATGGCGATGTCCGTGCCGTCCCCGATGGAGATGCCCACGTCCGCCTGCGCCAACGCCGGGGCGTCGTTGATGCCGTCGCCCACCATGGCCACCCGATGCCCGCCCGTCTGAAGTTCGGCGACGATGGACGCTTTGTCTTTCGGGAGCACCCCGGCCCGCACCTGTTCGATCCCGACTCTGCGGGCCACCGCGTGCGCCGCCGGCGCCGCATCGCCCGTCACCATCACCGGCACGACACCGAGCGCCTTGAAAGCTTCGACCGCCTCGCGCGAGGTGGCCCGGACGACGTCGGCCACGGCGAGCGCGCCGAGCACCTGCCCCGCGCGCGCCACGAACACCACCGTTTTCCCGTCCGCATACAGCGCCTCGACGGCCTCGCGCTTCTCGACGCGGAGGCCGTGCGTCCGCAGAAAAGCTTCATTCCCCACGAGAATCGCCGCGCCGTTCTGACGCACTTCGATGCCGAGCCCGGTAGCCGAGGTGAACGCTTCCACGGGCGCGAGGGCTACGCCGCGCGCTTCCGCCGCCGCCACGATGGCGCGTGCGATGGGGTGTTCGGAGAGCGCCTCGGCGGAAGCCGCCACACGCAGGAGTTCCTCCGTCGCGACGTCGCCGAAGGGAAGCGCATCCGAAAGCTCCGGGCGCCCCTCGGTGATGGTTCCGGTCTTGTCGAGGACGACGTGATCGACGGCGCCGGCGGTCTCGATGGCCGCGCCGTCGCGGATGAGGATGCCGAGCGCCGCGGCCCGCCCGGTGGCGACGACGATGGCCGTCGGCGTGGCGAGCCCGAGCGCGCAGGGACACGCGATGATGAGCACCGTCACGAAGCGAAGCAGTCCGTGCGTGAGGCGCGGTTCCGGCCCCGCAACGTACCATATCGCGAAGACACCGAGCGCGATGACGAGCACCGCCGGCACAAAGATGGCCGCCACTTTGTCCGCGAGGCGCTGAATCGGCGGTTTGCTCCCCTGCGCCTGCTGCACGAGACGGACGATCTGCTGAAGCATCGTGTCCTTTCCGAGACGCGTCACCTCGCAGACGAACGCCCCCGTCGTATTGATCGTCCCCGCGATGACCTCGTCTCCTTCGTGCTTCTCGACCGGCATCGGCTCGCCGGTGATCATGCTCTCATCGACCGCCGAGGCGCCTTCGAGGATCTGCCCGTCCACGGGGATGTGCTCGCCCGGGCGCACCACCACGCGATCGCCGAGCCGGATCTCGGTGATCGGGATCACCGTCTCGCGCCCGTCACGAAGGACGCGGGCCGTCTCCGGCTGAAGCTGGACGAGGCTCCGGATGGCCGCGCCCGTGCGGCTCTTGGCGCGCTCTTCGAGGAGGCGACCGAGAAGGATCAGCGTGACGATGACCGCCGCCGCCTCGAAGTAGACCGCCGGCTCCTGTCCGGCGGACCGGAACAGCTCGGGGAAGAAGACTGCGACGAGGCTGTACCCGTACGCCGAAGCGACCCCGAGCGCCACGAGCGTGTTCATGTCCGCGGCGCCGTGCCGGAGCGCATTCCAGGCGCGGGAAAAGAAGACCCCTCCCGCCCAGAAGACGACCGGCGTCGTCAGGATCAATTGCACCCATTCGACGCCGGGGAAGTCGAGCGCGCCCCCCGCCATGGAAAGGACGAACACGGGCAGGGTCAGGAGGAGCGCCCCGATGAAGCGTCGCCGCATGTCCCGATAGCGCGCCTCCTGCTCCGCTTCGAGGCGTTCGACGGCGTCCTCCTCCACGACCGCCTGCGCCGCAGAGACGCCCGCGTATCGGGAGAAGGCTTGTTCGACGAGGCTCAGGTCGGTGACGCCGGGGATGTATCGCACACGCACGGCGACCGGCGCTTCGCCCGCCGTGTCCAGGCTGAGGATGCCGTTGAGCCGTTCAAGTTCGGCCTTGAGCGCCGGAAGCTTCTCCGGATCATCGAGGATGGTCTCCGCCACGGCCGTCCGCACGCCGTACCCCGTCCGGATGACGGTATCGACGATCTCCTTGAGCGGCGGGCGTTCGGGTCCGAGCGAAACGTACGCCTCCTCCGTTGCATAATTGACGCTCGCGCCCTCCACGCCGGTGAGTTTGGAGAGCTTCCGTTCGATCCGCGTCGCGCACGCCGCACACGTCATCCCCTCGATGGGCAGCCTCACCTGTCCGGGAGAGGTCGCTTCCCGTTGTTCCTCCTCGATGATCTTCGTCTCCATAAATAAGCCGGTTCGGTGGATCAAAACGACGCTCCCCTTCGCATAAAGGATTGAAGCAGGCTTTGTTTCTCAAGATTCCCCGAATCCGAGCGCGCTTCGCGGATGTTCGAAGCCGCCCGTCATCTTATCAAAGACGTGGAAGCCCCCGCCCGGTAACATTCCGGCACTCGAGGAACAAGGAAAATTAGCCCCTTTTCACGTTATCATTTTGAAAAATAATGAATCTCCGCAAAATCCTTCCTATTTTTAGGCAACAGCCGGAATGTAGGATTATACATGACGTCGCAAGAAAGACGTTCGCCTGAACCCGGGTTCACTCTGCCGTTCGAAGTTATGCCCCAACAAAAGAACAAGGTCACCATCTACGACGTCGCCGAACATGCGGGCGTCGCCATCTCGACGGTTTCGCGGGTGCTGAACAACTCGGAAGACGTCTCCGACCAGACGCGCGCGCGCGTGCTCAAGGCCATAAAGACGCTGAAGTTTCGCCCGGACCGCACGGCGAAAAACCTTGCGCAACAGGCGACCCACCTCCTGGCCGTGGCCCTCCCCACGTTCACGACGCCCTTTCACATCGAATTGATGAAGGGGATCCGGTCGCGGTTGCGGGATCAGGACGTGGATCTGCTCCTTTGCGACCTCGGCTCGAAGAAGCGGCATCAGTCGTTGATGAACTTCCTCAAACGCGGCGCAGTGGACGGGCTTTTGCTCGCGGGCGTGGACGTCAACGACGAGATTGCGCAGGAGCTGCACGCGCTCCACGCGCCCGTCGTGCTGATCGGGTCCCGCCGGGACGAGTTCGACAGCTTCTACTGGGACGACGTCGCGGGGGCGCGGCAGGCCGTCGAGCACCTCATCAAGCTGGGGCACCGGCGCATCGGCATGATCAAGACGAACACGGGCAGCCCGCTCCAGAACCGCCGCGTGCAGGGCTATCGCGAGGCGCTCGAAGCTGCCGGCATCCCTTACGACGAAGCGCTCCTCTCGAGCGGACACACGATGAAGCACGCCGGGTTCAGCGAAGAAGCCGGATACGAAGCGATGGAGGCGCTCCTGAGCCTCGCGCCTCCCGTCACCGCCGTCTTTGCCAGCAGCGACGTGCAGGCCATCGGCGCCTGGAAAGCCGCCATCGACAATGGCAGGCAAGTGCCGGAGGACATCGCCATCGTGGGATACGACGACGTCAAGACCAGCCAGTTCATCGGCCTGACGAGTATGGATCAGGACATGCAGACCATCGGACAGCGCGCCGCAGACCGGCTCCTCCAACGGATGTCCGGCGCGCTCGCCGATCCGCCCCTCGCGGAACTGGTTACGCCGAAGCTTCGCGTGCGCCGATCGAGCCGACGCAGTGACTGACCCGCCCTCCTCCTCCGGCACAAGCTCCCCTCCCATGCGCGAAGACCTTTTCCTGAAACAACTCGCTCACACCCTTCGGACCACCGACTTCCCCGAACTCGGCGAAAAATACCGGGGCAAGGTGCGCGATACGTACCGCTCGGGCAACCGCCTCATACTCATCACCACCGACCGCATCTCGGCCTTCGATCACGTGCTCCGGCAAACGATCCCGTTCAAGGGTCAGGTGCTCAATCAACTGGCGGCCTACTTCTTCGAACGCACGGCGGACGTTGCCCCGAACCACGTCCTCGCCGTCCCGGACCCGAATGTGACGATCGCCGTGCGGTGCGAGCCCGTGCCCGTCGAGTTCGTCGTCCGCGGATACCTTGCGGGCCACGCCTGGCGGGAATATGCGGCCGGGAGGCGAACGCTTTGCGGCGTCCCGTTGCCGACGGGGCTGCGGCGCAACAGCCGCCTCCCCGCCCCGATACTCACCCCCACGACCAAAGCCGCCGCCGGGCACGATCTCGACATCAGCCGCGCGGAAATCCTTGAACGCCGTATCCTCGACGCGGATACGTTCGACCGCCTCGCCGCCATGGCGTTTGCGCTCTTCGCGCGCGGCACGGAGATGGCCGCCCGGCGCGGCCTCATCCTCGTCGACACGAAGTACGAGTTCGGACGCACGCCCGAGGGAGCGTACGTCGTCATCGACGAGGTGCACACACCCGACTCATCCCGGTACTTTTACGCCGACACGTACGAAGAGCGCCTGGCCCGGGATGAACCGCAACGCCAGCTTTCGAAGGAATTCGTCCGCGAATGGCTCATGGCGCACGGCTTTCAAGGAAAAGCAGGTCAACGTCTCCCCGACCTCCCCGACGCCTTCCGGGTCGAGGTGGCCCGACGGTACGTCGAACTGTTCGAGGCCGTCACGGGGCAAGCGTTCGTCCCGGACACGCATCCCGACCCCGCCGCCCGCATCCTCTCTACGCTGACCGCACTCCCGAACGCCGTTTGACCCGGCAGGATCTTGATGATTCGTTAATCTCAGACGCCGCCCCGCGTTCTATCTTGCCGTCACTCCTCTTCGTCAACACATCAGACGATCTCTGTGGGTGTGAGCCGTCCGGCTTCGTCGGGCGGCTCCTTTTTTGGCTGAATAAAAAAACGGGCGACGGCTTTTTAAAACCGTCGCCCGCTCTGTTTGTGTTTGCGACCGAAAAGCCGGTCAGCTCTTCTCTTCCGCTTCTGCCTCAGCCGCTTCACCATCCGCCGCTTCGACTTCTGCTTCGATCTTGGCTGCAACCTCCGCTTCCGGCTCGGCCTCCGCTTCCGGCTCGGCCTCCGCTTCCGGCTCGGCCTCCGCTTCCGGCTCGGCCTCCGCTTCCGGCGCGGCCTCCGCTTCCGGCGCGGCCTTCGCTTCCGGCTCGGCCTT
>JALSSK010000041.1 GCA_026984335.1 Rhodothermales bacterium | reverse complement strand
CGGTTCGGCCATGAGATGGCGCAGGTCGCGCAGACCATCCGGGACGTTTCCCTCTCCGTGACCCTGACCGACGACGGCCTGACGAGCACCTTCACGCTCGTCCCGAAGGAAAACGTCTCGGCGGACGACCTCGCCTCGCTCACCCGGGGGTTGCTCTCCGCCGTCAAAGCCGCGCCCGAGGTGGACGACGAAGCCCTCCGCGCACTCGACGCCGTGGAGATCCACACCGAGGACGGCCTCGTCCGCATCACGGCCGGCGTGGATCGGGAGATGATCGAGAAGCTCAAGAACAGGAAAATCTGAGTCGGGTTAACCTGTGGAACGAGGCCTCTTGCGGACGCAAGCGGGAGGCTTTTTTTTTGCGCTCGCGCTCGGGCGAACCCGTTTGCGGAAGCTCACCCGCCCGGCTATCTTTCCGTTAAGCGTCTCGTCCCTCTCCTTCGATCCGTTCGCGGATGGTCTATTCTCGCGTCTCCGCTCTCGACTTCACCCTCGGCGAATGTCCGAAGCTTCCGCCTCCGAAGCGCGTGCTCATGACCACGCCGGAGCACTTCGAGGTCGCGTACGTCATCAACCCCCACATGGAGGGCCACATCGGCGCGGTGGACCGGGACGAAGCGCGTCGTCAATGGACGGCGCTCCGCAAGACGTATCTCGCGCTCGGCTTCGACGTGCAGGTGCTGGAAGGGCGCCCGGGGCTGCCGGACATGGTCTTTTGCGCCAATCAGACCCTGCCCTACCTCGACGCAGACGGACGCCGCGGCGTGGTGCTTAGCCGTATGCACGCCCCACAGCGCCGGGACGAGGTTGCCCATTTCGCGACGTTCTTCCACGACCTCGGCTATGACACACGGCCGCTCCCCGAGCACGTCCGCGCTTTCGAGGGCATGGGCGACGCGCTCTGGCATCCCGGCCGCGCCCTGCTCTGGGGGGGATACGGCTTCCGGACGGACCCTCAAGCCTACGAGGCCCTCACCGCCCGGCTCGGCGTCCCCGTCCTCGCGCTCCGCCTCGAAGACCCCGACTTTTATCACCTCGACACGTGCCTGTGCGTCCTCGACGAGACGACGGCGCTGATCTATCCGGGCGCTTTCGACGCGGACGGGCTCCGGCTGCTCGCGCACTTCTTCCCGAGGCTCCTCGAAGCGCCCGAGGACGAGGCAAGACGTCGGCTCGCGTGCAATGCGCACAGCCCGGACGGTCGGCGCGTAATCATTCAGCGCGGCAACGCACATACCTGTCGCATGCTCGCCGAAGCGGGCTTCACGCCGCTCGAAGTCGAGACCTCCGAATTTCTGAAGGCGGGCGGTTCCGTCTTCTGCATGAAGTTGATGTTCTGGTAAGGCTTCCTCGCCGGACCCTTCTGCGCTCCTCCCATCTTAGCCGTCGTTCCGTGTGAAAGTCTCCGTCGTCATCCCCGCCCTGAACGAGGCTTCACGGATCGAGGGAACGCTCGCGGCCGTCACGGCGCTTTCGGGGCCGAAAGAGGTCCTCGTGGTCGACGGGGGCTCGGTGGACGAGACGGTGGCGCGGGCGGCGCGGGCGGCGCGCGTGCTCTGCTCCGAACCGGGCCGGGCCGCTCAGATGAATACGGGAGCGGAGGCGGCCACGGGGGACGCGCTCTTCTTCCTCCACGCCGACACGATCCCGCCTCCCGACACCCTCGACGCCATCCGGAGCGCCCTCGCCGACCCCTCCGTCGAAGCCGGAGCGTTCCGTCTCGCGTTCGACAAGTGGACGCCGTTGCTCCGGTTCTACAGTTTTTGCACCCGTTTCCACCGTCCGAGTCTGTGCTTCGGTGATCGCGGGCTCTTCGTCCGCCGGAGCGTCTTTGAAACCCTCGGCGGCTTTGCCCCGATCCCGATCTTTGAGGATCTCGAACTGGTCCGGAGGCTTCACCGGCGGGGCGGCTTTCGATTTCTACCCGGCTACGTGGTCACGGCCGCGCGTCGCTTTGAGCGCAACGGCCCGCTCCGCCAACAGATGCGCAACCTCTACCTCTGGCTCCATTTCATGCGCGGCTCCGACCCGGAACGTCTGGCCCACCTCTACCGGTACTCAAGCGATGAGCGAGGATGATCGCCTGCCGAAAACTGATCCCGGTTTTTTCGGACGGGCGGGCGCATGCCCGGCGAATACCGAGGTTCGCTTCAGGTAAATGCAGTGCAGCGATTGTCATCCAGGGCCGCGCTTGGAATTCAGGGCTGCGCTTGGAATTCGGGGCTGCGCTTGGAATTCGGGGCTGGGCTTCCGGACCGAATCCTCGATCGGCGTCGGGGATGACTTTCTCGAAGGGTAACCGCCCTCTTTTTTAAAAAAACGGGAGGTCGTCCCACCGCGCGAATGAACTAATTTTTTACCACTCCTATTGATTTATTTTTAATAACGTTGACTTGTTATGTTTTTTACTTTATCGGGTAATAATATTTTTTCTACCTTATCCTTTTTTGCACAACGAATAATCCCCGGCACTTGCATTAATGTGAGGAAGGCTTTTTTTTGGAAAGATACATGCTCTTTGCCTGCATGACGGACTTGCCTGCTTTTACGAAAAGCGTACGGATCCGGAGGCACGGAGCATCCCCATGGATTTGGCAACCCCACCTTCGTTCACCTTTCCGAGTCATACGATGCGTTCCTATTCGCTACGAATCCTGACAAAAAGCTTCGTCTCCGCCCTCGTCGCAGTTATTCTTTCCGGGGGTTCCTTCATCATCGCACACGCCCAGTCCACCGGAACCGTCACGGGCGTCGTCACGACGAAAGACGGCGCGCCGCTGCCCGGCGCGAACGTGGGGATCGTGAACACCCTCATCGGCTCGACGACGGACGAAGATGGGCGGTATCGCCTGCAGGTCGCCCCCGGGACGTACCGCATACGGGCCAGCTTCATCGGGTTCTCGACGGAGACGAAGGACGTCACCGTGGTTGCCGGACAGACGGCGACCGTCGACTTCGTGCTTCAGGAAAGCATCGCCGCTTTCGGTGAGGACGTCGTCGTGCTCGGCTCGCGCACGAACCGCACCGCCGTCGACACGCCGGTGCCGGTGGACGTGATCCCGGCGGAAGCGCTCGAACAGCAGGGCGTCACGGAGTTGAACCAGGCCCTGAGCGTCATTGCGCCTTCGTTCAACGCCTCGCACCAGACCATCTCCGACGGCACCGACCACATCAACCCGGCCAGCCTCCGGGGCCTCGGACCGGATCAGGTGCTCGTGCTCGTCAACGGCAAGCGCCGCCACCCGAGCTCCCTCGTCCACGTCAACGGCACGTTCGGGCGCGGGACGGTGGGCGTCGACCTCAACGCCATCCCGCCCTCGGCCATCGAGCGCATCGAGGTGCTCCGTGACGGCGCCTCCGCCCAGTACGGCTCCGACGCCATCGCCGGCGCGATCAACATCGTGCTCAAAGAACAGACGGACAACCTCCTCGTCGACGTGGGCGGCGGCGTCACCGGCGAAGGCGACGGCGAGCAGTTCCAGATCTCGGCGGACTACGGCTTCAAGATCGGCGAGAACGGCTTCTTCAACGTCAACGGCTACTTTCTCGACCGCAACCGCACGGACCGCTCCGACCCCTGGCTCGGCGACATCTTCCCCGGCATCTCGGGGCGTGAAGCCACCGACGCCGAACTCCGGCGACGCGGGCTCACCCGCCGCGATTTCTCGATGAAGACCGGACAGGGCTATGCCAACATGGGATCGGCGTTCTTCAACATGGCCGTTCCTCTCAAGGGCAACGCCGAGTTCTATGCCTTCGGCGGCATTTCGCACCGCAAGGGCGCGGCTACGGGCTTTTACCGGCTGCCGAACTCCGAGGCGCGCGTCAACCTGAACGTCTACCCCAACGGCTTCCTCCCCGAGATCGACACCGAGATCGGCGACCGCTCGATCACCGCCGGCCTCAAGGGCGACATCCACGACTGGCTCGCCGACCTGAGCGTCACGACGGGCGGCAACTTCTTCCAGTTCAACATCGAGAACTCGATCAACGCCTCCATCGGCGAGTCCAGCCCCACCTCGTTCGACGCGGGCAGGCTGAACTTCAACCAGACGACGGGCAACCTCGACCTGCTCCGCAGCATCGACACCGGAGGCGCCTTCGACGCGCTTTCGCTGGCGCTCGGCTCGGAGTTCCGACTCGAGAACTACCGGATCGACGCCGGGCAGTTCGAGTCCTACTCCCTCGGCAACGGCGGCGACCGTCCCGGCATCGACTTCGACACCACGTCCACGGGCGCGCCGAAGAACCCGGGCTCGCAGGTCTTCCCCGGCTTCCAGCCCTCGAACGAGGTGGATCGCTACCGGTACAGCTTCAGCGTCTATGCCGACCTCGAAGCCGACGTCTCCAAGCAACTCCTCGTGGATATGGCCGGGCGCTTCGAGACCTTCAGCGACTTCGGCGAGACGATCAACGGCAAGCTGGCCGCCCGGTACAAAATCACCGACAAGTTCGCCCTTCGCGGCGCGGTCTCGACGGGCTTTCGCGCGCCCTCGCTTCATCAGATCTGGTTCAACAACGTCAGCATCCAGTTCGTCCTCGACCAGAACAACCAGCTCGTGCCGGCCCGCGTCTTGAGCGCGAACAACCTCGACCCGGTGACGAAGGCCTTCGGCGTGCCCAGGCTGAAGGAAGAGACGTCCGTGAACGTCAGCGCCGGCTTCACCGCCCGCCCGACGCCGAACCTCTCCCTCACCGCCGACTTCTACAACATCACCATCAACGACCGCATCGTGCTTTCGAGCCGGTTCACGTCGTCGAACCCCATCGTGGCGAACATCCTCTCGCCCTTCGAGAAGCTCGGCGTCAGCCAGGCGCAGTTCTTCCTCAACGCAGTGGACACCCGGACGCGCGGGCTCGACGTGGTCGTCGCCTACACGACGAACCTGAGCCGGGGCAAGGTCACCTTCACCGGCTCGGCGAACCTGACGAAGACGGAGGTGCAGGACACCAACATCCCGCAGCGGATGGCGAACATCTTCGCGGGCGGCGACCTCGAAGGCGTCCGGGAGACGATCTTCAACCGGGAGGAAAGGAACCGGCTGGAGACGGCCCTCCCCCGCGAGAAGGGCAACGTCTCGGTGACCTACTCCGAGCGTCGTTTCAGCTTCGTGGCGCGGGCGAACTTCTACGGCGAGATCAAGTATCTGCCCACGAACCCCGCCAACGACGAGACCTTCGGCGCGAAGACGCTCTTCGACCTCAGCGCTTCGTACCACTTCATGCCGGGCGCCACGCTGACCGTCGGCGCGAACAACGTGTTCAACACCTTCCCGGACAAACATTGCAACAACCAGGCAGGGCCGGGGCCGAACGACGTGCAGTGCGCGAACTACAGCAACGGGCGGTTCCCCTACAGCCGCCGCGTGACCCAGTTCGGCATGAACGGCGGGTTCTATTACGCCAGGCTGGCGCTGAAGCTCTGACGGAATCGGGTCGCGGTCGGCCGCCCGCGCTCCGCCCCTTTCTTCACGCAACGTACCTTTTCATCCCCGCGAGGACGTCGGAAATCACTTCCCGGCGTCCTCGCGGCTATTGACCCGTTTCTGACCATGAGCGCCTCGAAACCCGGGCCGGCGGTGCATTTGAACCTGAACGTGCGGGGGCTGCCGCTCTCGGCCACGCTCGCCATCAACGAACACAGCGAAGCCCTCCGCCGGCAGGGCCGCCGTGTGTACAAACTCGGCCTCGGACAATCGCCGTTCCCGGTGCCGGAACCCGTGGTGAAAGCCCTGCGCGAGCACGCCCATCAGAAGGACTATCTCCCCGTCCGGGGGCTACCCGCGCTCCGCGAAGCGGTGGCGGCCTATCACCACCGCGCCGACGGGCTGCCCTGGGAGGCCGACGACATCCTGATCGGCCCCGGTTCGAAGGAACTCATGTTCCTGCTCCAGCTCGTCTATTACGGCAACCTCGTCATCCCCACGCCGAGCTGGGTCTCGTACGCCCCGCAGGCGCGCATTGCCGGGCGGCACGTGCGCTGGCTGCCCACGCGTCCCGAGGACGGCTGGCGGCTCACCCCGGAGCGACTCGAACGCCTCGGCGAAGAAGACCCCGACCACCCGCGCCTGATCATCCTCAACTATCCGTCGAACCCCACCGGTCAGACCTTCACGGAAGACCAACTCCGGGCGCTGGCCGAAGTCGCCCGGAAATACCGCATGATCCTGCTCTCCGACGAGATCTACGGGGAGCTACACCACGAGGGCGAACACCTTTCCATCGCCCGGTTCTATCCCGAGGGCGTCATCGTCAGTGCGGGACTGAGTAAATGGTGCGGGGCGGGCGGGTGGCGGCTCGGCACGTTTGCGTTTCCCCGCTCACTCCGCTGGCTCCTCGACGCCATGTCGTCGGCGGCGAGCGAGACGTACACTTCCACGAGCGCACCGATCCAGTTCGCCGCCATTCGCGCCTTCGAGGGCGGGCCGGAGATCGACGCCTACCGCCGCCACTCCCGGCGCATCCTCAAAGCGCTTGGCCGACACATCGCCGGGCGGCTTCGGGAAGCCTATGTGTCGGTGCATCTCCCGCAGGGCGCGTTTTACCTGTTCCCGGATTTCTCTCCCTTCCGCGAGAAGCTGCGCGCGCGAGGGATCGAGACGAGCACCGATTTTTGCGAGCGTCTCCTCGAAGAGACCAACGTGGCCATGCTTCCCGGCGTCTCTTTCGGATGCGCGCCGGAGACGCTCACCGCGCGCCTGGCATACGTCAACTTCGACGGGAAAAAAGCGCTCGAAGCTGCCGCGGCCCGCGAAGATCCCCTCGACGCATCGTTCGTGAAAACGCATTGCGCCCCCGTGGTCGAGGCCGTCGAGCGGGTGTGCGAATGGATCCACGCATAGCGTCAATCCCAGGGTTTCGAACTGTAATTCGGCGACTCCTTGGTGATGTGCACATTGTGGGGATGGCTCTCGCGGACGCCCGAGTGTGTGACGCGGACGAACTGGGCTTTCACAAAAAGGTCGTCGATGGAGCGGCATCCGCAGTAGCCCATGGCCGCGCGGAGCCCGCCGAGCATCTGATAGACGACCTCGTGGAGGGTGCCGCCATAGGGCACGCGCCCCTCGATGCCCTCCGGCACCAGCTTTTTGATGTCGTCCTCCACGTCCTGGAAATAGCGGTCCTTGCTTCCGGCCTGCATCGCGCCGAGCGAGCCCATGCCGCGATAGCTCTTGTATTTTCGCCCTTCGTAGAGGATCGTCTCACCCGGGCTCTCCTCCACCCGCGCAAAGAGCCCGCCGATCATCACGCTGCTTGCGCCGGCCGCGAGGGCCTTCGGGATGTCGCCGGTGTGTTTGATGCCGCCGTCGGCGATGATGGGCACGCCGTGGGCGCGGGCGGCGCGGGCGCACTCCAAGACGGCGGTGAGCTGCGGCACCCCGACGCCCGCCACCACGCGCGTCGTGCAGATCGAGCCGGGGCCGATGCCAACCTTCACGGCGTCCACTCCGGCGGCGATCAGGTCTTCCGTCCCTTCCGCCGTGGCCACGTTGCCCGCAATGATGTCGAGCGTGGGGAAATGGCTGCGCACGCGCTCGACGGTCCGAAGCACGCCTTCCGAATGGCCGTGCGCCGTATCGATGACGACGAAGTCGACGCCTGCCGCCACGAGAGCCTCGACGCGGTCGAGCACGTCGGCAGTGACCCCGACGGCTGCGCCCACGCGCAAGCGCCCGTGTTCGTCTTTGCACGCCAGGGGAAACTGTTTCTTTTTCTGAATGTCCTTGAACGTGATCAATCCCCGGAGATGCCCCTCTTCATCCACGACGGGCAGTTTCTCGATCTTGTGCTCCTGAAGCAGCGCCTCGGCCTCTTCGAGGGTGGTTCCGATCGGAGCCGTCACGAGGCGATCCTTCGTCATGATGTCGCGGAGCCGCGCCCGACCGTCGGTCTGGAAACGAAGATCGCGGTTGGTGACGATGCCCACGAGGCGCCGCTCGGCGTCGACGATGGGGATGCCGCCGATCGAATACCGCGCCATGAGCGCCCGCGCGTCCTGCACGGTGTCCTCGGACGTGAGGGTGATCGGGTCGAGGATCATGCCGCTCTCGCTGCGCTTGACGCGCTTGACCTCGGCCGCCTGTTGCTCGATGGTCATGTTCTTGTGCAAGACCCCGACGCCGCCCTCACGCGCCATCGCGATCGCCATACGCGCCTCGGTGACGGTGTCCATCGCGGCGGAAATGAGAGGAGCGTTCAGGTGGATGCGGCGCGTCAACAGGGTCCGCGTCGATACCTCGCGCGGCATGATCGAGGACCGCGCCGGCACCAGCAACACGTCGTCGTACGTGAGCCCCTCGCCCCGAAGCTTGTCCGTGACGGTCCCAGGTTCCAGATACTCGGTCGGCGTTTGCATCGTAATGTCCGGGTTTGCGCGTTTCGTTTATTTTGTGGGGGGACGGGGAGCGCATCCGCGAGAGACGGCGCTACCCTTTGAGTTTCACCAGCCGTCGGAGGCGGCGGATCTCTCTCGGATCGAGCCGGCGCCATTTGCCCCGCCGGATGCCTGCGGTGGTCAACCCCGCGTAATGGACCCGTTCGAGCCCGACGACCCGGTGCCCGAGCGCTTCAAGCATGCGGCGGACCTGCCGGTTGCGCCCTTCGTGGAGCTCGATGCCGATCTCCCGGCGCTCGTTCGCCGAGACGTACACGGCCTGATCGGCCCGTGCGACACCGTCTTCGAGGGGGATGCCTTCGCGGAGCCGGTCCAGTTCGTCCGGCTTCACGGGGGCTTCCGTCCGCACCCGGTACCGCTTCACGATCTCATAGCTCGGATGCATGAGCCGGTGCGCGAGGTCACCGTCGTTCGTGAGCACGAGCACGCCCGTCGTGTTCCGGTCGAGGCGACCGACGGGAAAGAGTCCGGCCTTCTCCTCTTCCGGAAGGTCGAGCAGATCCATCACGGTGGTTCGATCCCGCTCGTCGTCGGTCGTCGTGATCGTGTCCTTCGGCTTGTTCATGAGCACATAGAGATACGGCTGCGGCGTGATGCGCTCGCCGCCGACCTCAACCACGTCGCCTTCGGAGACGCGTCGTCCCATTTCCGTGATCACCTCGCCGTTGATCTTCACGCGGCCCGCCTTGATGAGCTCGTCGGCTTTTCGGCGTGCGCATACGCCCGCCTGCGAGAGGTACCGGTTCAGACGCATTCCTTCGGGAGGCAGCGGCGGCGGCGCAGCGCCCTTCTCCGGCGCGGAGGAGGACGGCCCGGAGGCGCGCCGCGGGTGCTTTCTCCGGCTTTTCCGGTGGGGGGCCATGATGCAATCGGTCGTATGGGTATATATGAAGAAACCCCGGCTCAATCGTCCGAGGCTTCCGCCGGCGAGTCCGCCGTCGCGCCGGGAGCGCCGCCCGAGGTGAGTCCTTTCTCCATGAGCAGACGCGCGCGTTCGCGGTTAAAAGCGGGGTCGTTCAATAACTCCTCAACCTCGCGGAGGTTCGGCAGATCCCCGAGGGTGTGGAGGCCGAACTGTTCGAGGAAACGTCTGGTAGTGCCGTAGAGCAACGGCCGTCCGACGGAGTCGCTTCGCCCGATGACGTCGATGAGGCCGAGTTCGAGAAGGCGGCGGAGCGCATAGTCCGAAGCGACGCCGCGCACGTGATCGACCTCGGGCTTGGTGGCGGGCTGCCGGTAGGCGATGACGGCCAGCGTCTCCATGAGCGAACGCGAGAGTTTGCGCCTGCGGGCTTCGTGGAAGAGCGCGTTCACGTACGGCGCCACCGAGGGGACCGTCGCCATGCGGAAGCCTCCCCCCCATGCGTGGATGCGAAACGCCCGCTCGGCGGCTTCATACGCCGCGTTGAGGCGCGCCACGGCGTCTTCCACCACCGCCTCCGACGGAGGCGGCTCCCCGCTCACCTCGCCGAAAACGTCGGCGATGCGGCGGGCCGTCACGGGCTCGTCGGCGGCAAAGATGAGCGCCTCGGCGACGCGTTCGAGCGCGCGCGACGCCGGCCCGTTCTCGGCTTCCGTTGCAGGGGTGACGTTCGTTTCCATCAATGCTTCCCGTTCATACGTCGAGGTCCCGACCCGGAACGCCGTCGCCGGAGGATTCCGGGAGGGTGCGTTCCACGTAAAAATCTTCCGAGGCGACGACGAAGAGGGCCACTTCCCCCTGACGCGCCAGTTCGAGCACGGCGAGGAACGTCGCGATGATGAACGGCTTCGTCCGCCCGCGCACCAGCCCGACGAACGATTGCCGCGCTCCGACCATCAGGCGGCCGAGCACGTATTCGGACTGTTCCTCCACCGAATATTCCTCCGGCGCCACGGTGTGCACCGGCTCCTCCGACGCCTCCGTGAGCACACGGCGAAGCGCCGAGATCAAGTCGAAGACCGAGTGCTCGAAGCGTGCGTCAGGCTCCGGAGCCTCTTCGGGATGCTCCGACGAGGCGCGGCCCCTCGTGAAGCGGTCGAGGCGATCCTCGAAGCGTGTCGTGAGTGCCTGTGAGGCCTCCTTGAACCGGACATACTCCAACAGTCGCTCGACGAGTTCCCGGCGCGGATCGATGGGCTCCCCTTCCTCATCCACCTCCTGCGAGGGCATGAGCATCCGCGCTTTGATATGGATCAGAAGCGCCGCCATGTACAAAAAATCGCCGACGCCGTCGAGATCGATCTGCTCGAGCACGCGCACGTACGCCAGAAACTCATCGGTGATCCGGGCGATGGGGATGTCGTACACGTCCAGTTCATCCCTCCGGATGAAGAACAAGAGCAGGTCCAGCGGACCCTCGAACTGTTGAAGGTGGACGCGATACATCTCCCGGGAGCGTGGTCGAGCAAAGGGTGTGGAAGGAGGCCTTATGCCCCGACGCGGGCGCGGAACCACGCGACGGTCCGTCGGAGCCCTTCCTCCAGGCTGACCGTGGGCGACCATCCGAGGACGCGCTGCGCGAGGTCGTAGCCGAGCACGCTGCGGCGCTGTTCCCCCGGCTTGCCCGGCGCGTGCTCCTCGGGTATCTCCGGGTCGATCAGGGCGCGGATCGCCCGGAAAAGCTCGACGACGTTCGTTTCGATCCCCGTCCCGACGTTAATGATGCCGGAGGCGTCGTAGTCGAGCGCGGCCAGGTTGGCTCGCACGACGTCGCCGACGTACACGTAGTCGCGCGTCTGCAGGCCGTCGCCGTTGATGAAGGGCTGCCGCCCCTGCAGCATCCGCTCGGTGAAGATGGCCACGACGCCGGCCTCACCGTGCGGGTTTTGCCGGGGCCCGTACACGTTCGCATACCGGAGCGCGACGTAGTCGATGCCGTACTGTTCGTGATAATAAAAGAGGTATTTCTCGGTGCACAGCTTCGTGATGCCGTAGGGCGAGAGCGGGCGCAGCGGGTGAAGTTCATCCTGCGGCGTATAGTCGGGCTCGCCATAGATGGCCCCTCCGGTCGAGGAAAAGAGGACTTTCGCGAGCCCGTTTTCGCGACCGGCTTCCATGAGGTTGAGGAAGCCGAGGATATTCACCTGCGCGTCGAAGGCCGGGTCGGCCACGGAGCGGCGGACGTCCATTTGCGCGGCGTGGTGACAGAGCACATCGAAGCGCTCCCGCGCCATGAGGGCCGCCGCCTCGTCCGAACGGATGTCCATCCGATGCACGATCGCGCCTTCCGGCACGTTTTCCTCCCGCCCGCTCGAAAAGTCATCCATCACATGGACGTCATGCCCCGCCGCGCGAAACGCATCCGCCACATGCGAGCCGATGAACCCCGCCCCACCGGTCACGAGAATCTTCTTCTTCAATCGATCTTCCTCCATTTTAAACGAATGGTCCGCCCGGCGCCCGGCGACCGTTTCATAGCCGGGGCATCAAGACGACGCTCGAGAAGCGCTCCGGGACGAAAAGCTCCCGCGCCACATCGAGCACCTCCTCCTGTGTGACGGCCTCCACCTGTCCGAGGATCTCGTCGAGCGTGAAGAAGCGCTCGAAGTGGAGTTCCTGCCTTCCGAGGCGCATCATCCGGCTGCCCATGCTTTCGAGCCCGAGCATGATCGAACCCTTCACCTGACTGATCGCCTGGGAAAGCATGCGACGGCTGACCGGCTTTTGCGTCAGTTTGTCGAGTTCCCGGAAGATCAGTTTCTTCGCCCGATCGACCTTCGAGGGGTCCGTGCCCATATAGACGCCGAAGTCGCCGGTGTCCGAGTGGAGGTTAAGGAACGAGTAGATATTATAGCAATAGCCGTACTTCTCTCGGATGTTCTGGTTGAGCCGGCTCGACATGCCTCCGCCGACGATGGTGTGGAGCACCGAGAGGGCCACGCGGCGCGGGTGATGCACGTCGTAGGCTCGCGCGCCGACGACGAGGTGGGCCTGCTGCGTGGGCCGCTCTTCGAGGAGGTGACGCGGCGCATAGCCGTTGACCGGCGACCGACGCCGGAGGGCGGGCCGCCGCGTCGAACGGGTAAACGCTTGCTCGGCCAGCCGCACGAGCCGCTCATGGTCGACGTTGCCCGCCACCGCCAGGACCATCCGGTCGGGGGTGTACTGCGTGTCGAGGAACTCCAGGAGTTGCGGGCGGGAGAAGGACGCCACCGTCTCGGGATAGCCGATGACGGGCCGCCCCATCGCATGGTCCCCGTAGAGCGCCGACTCGAACCGGTCGAAGATGAGATCTTCGGGATTGTCCTCGTACATCTTCATCTCTTCGAGGACCACATCTTTCTCCTTCTCCACCTCCTTTTCAGGGATGACCGGATCGAGGACGAGGTCGCACACGGTGTCCACCGCGCGGGCGAGGTGTTCGTCGAGGGCGCGGGCATAGTAGCACGTGTATTCTTTGCCCGTGAAGGCGTTGAGGTAGCCGCCTACCGACTCCATCCGCCGGGCGATCTGATGCATCCGGCGACGCGAGGTGCCCTTGAACACCATGTGTTCGATGAAGTGGCTGATGCCGCTCTCCGGCGGCGCCTCGTCGCGGCTGCCGGTGTGGACCCAGATGCCGACCGACACCGAGCGCACCGACGGGATCGATTCACTGACCACACGGACGCCGTTCGAGAGCGTCGTCTTTTTCAGGCGCTCACGTGCGTCCGTGGCGTGTTTATTCATCATTCCGGAACGTAAGGATAAAAAGAACCGGCGGAGACGAACGCGCCCCCGCCGGTTTTTTAAGATGCCTACGGGGGACGGGGACGCATCGGCCGGGCGCTGGTCCCTGACGGCCCTTTTACCCCGACCCGCGCGACGGGTTCGAGCGAACCGCTATCGACGGTCGCCGCCGCGTCCGCCGCGTCCGCCCCGATGTCCGCCGTCACGGGAGCCGCGTCCGCCGTCACGGGAGCCGCGTCCGCCGCGATGTCCGCCGCCGCGTCCGCCGCGTCCGCCGTCACGGGAGCGCTCGCGGCTGCGGTTCTCGCGAGCCTCGTCGTAGCCTTCCGGCTTGGGGAGGAACGGCTTGCGGCTGAAGCGCAGCTTGCCGTCGTCGCGCACCTCGATGAGCTGGACCTTCACCTTGTCGCCCACTTGCAGGTAATCCTCCACGCGGTCGACGTAGCCGTAGTCGAGCTCCGAGACGTGAAGCAGGCCTTCCTTGCCGGGCAGGATCTCAATGATCGCGCCGAAGGACTCGACCTTGCGCACGGTGCCCGTATACTCCTCGCCCGGCTCGGGGACCGTCACGATGGCCTTGATGATTTCCAGGGCGGCGCGTGCGTCCTCTTCGTTCGTGGCGGCCACGGTCACGATGCCGACGCCGTCCTCTTCGGAGATGTCGATGCTCGTGTTCGTGTC
This sequence comes from Rhodothermales bacterium, assembly GCA_026984335.1. Taxonomy (GTDB): domain Bacteria; phylum Bacteroidota; class Rhodothermia; order Rhodothermales; family ISCAR-4553; genus JALSSK01. The sequence continues at coordinate 9,171 of JALSSK010000041.1, read as the reverse complement.
GCGCTGGATGCCCTGGATGATCTTGCCGCCGGGGCCGATGATCGCGCCGATGAAGCTCGCGTCGATGGTGATCTGCGTCAGGCGCGGGGCATAGGGCGAGAGATCCGGGCGCGGCTCGGCGATGGTTTCGGCCATCTTGTCGAGGATGTAATCGCGTCCGGCGCGCGCCTGTTCGAGCGCCTGAAGGAGCACCTCGCGCGAGAGGCCGCTGATCTTGATGTCCATCTGACAGGCGGTGATGCCGTCCCGCGTGCCGGTGACCTTGAAGTCCATGTCGCCGAGGTGATCCTCGGTGCCGAGGATGTCGCTGAGCACGGCGGTGCGCCGGCCGTCGCTGATGAGACCCATCGCGATGCCCGCTACGGGTTTCTTCAACGGGACGCCCGCATCCATGAGGGCCATCGAACCGGAGCACACACTCGCCATCGAAGAAGAGCCGTTGGACTCGAGCACGTCGGCGTTGATGCGAATGGTGTACGGGAAGTCTTCCTCGTTCGGGAGCACCGGGAGCAGGGCGCGCTCGGCCAACATGCCGTGCCCGATCTCGCGGCGGGACGCGCCCCGGAGGAACTTGGCCTCACCCGTGCAGAACGGCGGGAAGTTGTAATGGAGATAGAAGCGCCGGTCGGTCGTGTCGAAGATCTGATCGACGGGCTGCACGTCTTTCTTCGTGCCGAGCGTCACCGAGGCAAGCACCTGCGTCTCGCCGCGCGTGAAGATGGCCGAGCCGTGGACGCGGGGCAGGTAGCCCACCTCCGTCCAGATCGGGCGGATCTCGTCGAAGCGGCGTCCGTCGATGCGGCGATGTTCGCTGAGGATCATCTCGCGCATCACCTCTTTCTCGACCTTCGCGACGGCCTGTTTGATCTGCGAAGCCGTCCACCCTTCTTCGGTTTCGGCGGCCTGCTTCTCGCCCGTCTCGGCGTCGTCCCTGCCGAGAAGCGCCTCGACGGTCTCTTTCTTGATCTCGTCGATGCCGCCGTAGAACGTAGACTTGTCGTACGGCGCGCGAACGTGCGCCTCCATGCGTCCCTTGATCATCCCGCGCACCTTCTCGACGAGGGCCTCGGGAACGACGAGGGGCTCGAACCGGAACGGCTCCTTCGCGCCGTGCTCTTCGACGAGCGCGATCTGGCCCCGGCACAGCTTGCGGATGGCTTCGTGCGCCACGTCGAGCGCCTCGACCATCTCCTCTTCGCCGACCTCCTTCATCTCGCCTTCCACCATCACGATGGCGTCTTCCTTCCCGGCGACGATGAGGTTGATGTCGGCTTCTTCGAGTTCTTGAATGGTGGGGTTGATGACGAGCTCACCGTTGATGCGGCCCACCCGCACCTCGGCGATGGGACCGTCGAAAGGCGCATTGGCCAGCATGAGCGCCGCCGAGGCGCCGACGCCCGCCAGCACGTCGGCGTCGTTTTCGCTGTCGGCAGAGAGCACGTAGATGATGACCTGCACCTCGTTGAAAAGCCCCTCGGCGAAGAGAGGCCGTAAGGCGCGGTCCACGAGGCGTGAGGTCAACACTTCCTTGTCGGTCGGACGACCCTCGCGCTTGATGAAGCCGCCGGGGATCTTGCCGCCGGCAGAAAATTTCTCACGATAATCCACCGTGAGCGGGAAAAAGCTCTGGCCTTCCCGCGGCGTGTCGGCGAGGACGGCGGTGGCAAGCACCATGGTGTCGCCGAGGCGCGCAACGACGGAGCCGTTCGCTTGCTTGGCGAGGCGTCCCGTCTCGATTTTGATGGTTTTTCCGGGCGCGAACTCAATTTCGCGGATGGTTGTTTTGGACATCTTCGTTCCTTCCAATCGTCTGGTTGGTTTTTCCTTTCTCCTACGCAAAGCTATGCCGGCGTGGACGTGTGTACGGGTTCAGGGTGAAGGTTTGCACGTGCGAAGCGCGCGAAGCTCGTCGCTTCCGGCCTCTTCCGTTTAGACTTCCACACCTCGCGGCCGGGGCGCTGCACACTCCATGGGGAGCCGGCGTCTCGTGCCTGGTACGAAGAACGGCACCCCTCCCGCGAGAGATGCCGTCCGATGGGCCTTCCATTTATTTTCGGATGCCGAGTTTCTTGATGATGGCGCGATACCGTTCGATGTCGCGATCCACCAGGTAATTCAACAGACGGCGTCGCTTACCGACCATCTTGAGCAGTCCTCGGCGCGTCGAATGATCTTTGGGGTGTTTCTTGAGGTGCTCGGTCAATTCTTTGATCCGGTGGCTGAAGATGGCGATTTGAACCTCGGCCGCGCCGGTGTCCCGGCCATCTTTGCCGTACTCCTCAATGAGCTTTTGTTTCTCTTCTTTCGAGATCATGGTTGAGTGCTCCTCTTTAGATTGATGCCATGCTAAAGAAGAATCCGGACTGATCCTGAGACGCGCCCGGACGCTACCGCCCGATATGGGCAAAGGCTGGTTAATGTAAGGTTTTTACCGCTGCCATACAACGCTCCCGATCCCGGGAAAGTTGCTCGACGAGCGCATCCACGGAGTCGAATTTCCGCTCATCCCGCAGTCTTTCAACGAATTCTATGCGAAGCCGCCGTCCGTACAGATCGCCCTCGAAATCGAGCAAATGCACTTCGAGATGGAGGCCGGTGTTTTCGAAGGTGGGCCGCCGTCCGATGTTCATCATGCCGCCGAGCGTGGTCACGCCGTCGTCGAGGGTGGCGAGCACCGCGTAGACCCCGGCCTTCGGGATCACCTTGCGGGGGTGCTCCACTTCGAGGTTGGCCGTGGGGAAGCCGATGGAGCGTCCCCGACGCGCGCCCTCGACCACCGTGCCGCCGAGGGCGTACGGGCGTCCGAGCAGCCGCGCCGCCTCGCGCACGTCGCCTTCGTCGATGAGCAAGGCGCGGATCTCGGTCGAGGAGACGACGTGTTCCTCGACCACCTGCGGCGGGATCACATCGACCGCGAAGCCGAGCTTCTCCCCGAGCGCTTCGAGGAGCGCCGCATCCCCCCCGCGTCCGCGCCCGAACCCGTGGTCGTAGCCGATCACGATCTCTTTGAGCCCGATCCGCCCGACGAGGATGCGCTCGACGAAGTCTTCGGCGCTCAGACGAGCAAAGGCCGGGGTGAACGGGATGACGATGAACCGGTCCAGGCCCAGCGCTTCGAGCAATTCCGCCCGTTCCTCGATGGTGGTCAGCAACGGCACCGGCTCGCCCCGCACCACCTCGCGCGGGTGCGGATCGAAGGTGACCACCACGCTGCTTCCGCCGTTGGCGCGCGCGCGCCGGACGAGGTACCGCAGGATCGCCTGATGGCCGAGATGCACGCCGTCGAAAGTGCCGACGGTCACCAGGGACCGGTCGTCGTGCACCACCTGATCCAATCCGTATTCGCGTTTCATGCCGTATGCTCGTTGCGCGCCGTCGGTCCCCGGTTCGGGCGCCTCAGGGCTGTTTCAAAGCTTGCTCTAACGCATCGAGCGTCCATGCGTTCTCCACGGAATACGGGCCGATGGCCGTCCGCCGGAGCGCCGTCAAATGCGCGCCGCATCCGAGCCGTTCCCCGAAGTCATGGGCCAGGCTCCGGACGTACGTCCCCTTCGAGCATTGCATCCTGAAGGACACGTCCGGGCCTTCTCGTCCGATCAGTTCGAAGGTGTAGACGTGAACCGTGCGGGGGGGACGCACGATCTCCTCGCCGCGCCGGGCCTTCCGGTAGAGCCGCTCCCCGCCCACTTTCACGGCGGAATACATGGGCGGGACCTGCGTGATTGCTCCGAGGAAATGCTGCCGGGCCTCTTCCAGATCGGCGTCGGTGAGGTGCTCCCAGGCGCGTTGCACGGCCGGCTCGGTCTCGGCGTCGTACGAAGGCGTGGTCTCGCCGAGGCGGAGCGTGCCTTCATACCGTTTCGGCAGGCCCATAAACGTCTCCATGAGCTTCGTCGCGCGCCCGACGAGACAGATCAGCAGACCGGTGGCCATGGGGTCGAGCGTGCCGGCGTGTCCGATCTTGCGCACGCCGAGGATGCGCCGGAGCCGCCGGATCACGTCGAACGAACTCCAGCCCTTCGGCTTGTCGATCAGGAGCGCCGCGCGTTCGAGCGAAGGGGGACGATCGGGCGCGCCGTAGACGTCCGGCAACGGCGGCACAGACCGCGATCCGGACGCATCATCCCGTGAAGACTTCGGTTCCCGGCCCATTTCCGTGCGTTCCGGCTTTGCCATCGTACCTCGCTCTTCCCCCCCGACCTCCGGCAGCCTCATCCATCGGGGTCCCGGCGTTCGCGTTCCTCGCGGATGCGGGCCAGGAGCGCCTCCATGTGGCGGGCCTGTTCGAGCGTGTCGTCGAGGAAGAACTTGATCTCGGGGATCTTCCGCACCTGATGGCGGATGCGCCGGGCCAATGCGGCCCGGATCTGCGGCGTCAACTCCTTGAGGTGGTGGAATGCCGCCTGACGCATCTCGTCGGTCTCGCCGAGAAAACTGACGTACACGTACGCGATGGAGAGATCCTTCGTCACACGGGCGCCGGTGACGGTCGCCATGGGCTGCACCTGCTCGGCAAATTCGGTGTTGAGCAAATCGGCGATGTCCCGTTGTATCAGACGCGCGACGCGTTCGGTTCGTATGCTCATGAGATGATCCGGCTTGCGACGCGCGACGGCCCCGCGCTCGAGCGCGCGGTCCCGCCGCACCCTTCCGATTAAACCTCCAGCTTCCGTTTCGTCTCGACGATTTCGAAGGCTTCGATTTGATCGCCGACCTTGATGTCGTTGAAGTTCTCGATGCTCATGCCGCACTCGTAGCCGCTCGTCACCTCCCGCACGTCGTCCTTAAAGCGCCGGAGCGAGCTGAGGTTGCCCTCGTAGATGACGATGCCGTCGCGGATGAGCCGGATCCGATCGCTGCGTCGGATCTTGCCTTCGGAGACGTAGCACCCGGCCACCATCCCGGCTTTGGGGACCTTGAACGTCTCGCGCACCTCGGCCACACCCGTGACGACCTCCGACTTCTCGGGCGAGAGCAAGCCTTCGAGGGCGTCGCGGACCTCCTCGATGGCCGTATAGATGATCGAGTAGAGGCGGATGTCGATCTCCTCCCGTTCGGCGAGCGCGCGCGCGCTCGGCATCGGGCGCACCTGGAAGCCTACGATGACGGCGTCCGAAGCGGAGGCGAGCATGACGTCGCTCTCGGTGATGGCTCCCACACCGCTGTGGATGATGTTCACCTTCACCTCTTCGGTCGAAAGCTTCAGCAACGCATCGGACAGGGCTTCGACGGAACCGCCCACGTCGCCCTTGACGATGAGGTTGAGTTCCCGGAAGTCGCCGAGGGCGAGCCGGCGACCGATCTCGTCGAGGGTGATGTGTTTGCGCTGGCGGAGGCTCTGTTCCCGATAGATTTGCTGCCGTTTCTGAGCAATGGCGCGGGCTTCCCGTTCGTCATCGAGGACGACGAACTGATCGCCCACCTCGGGCGCGCCGGCGAGGCCGAGCACGAGGCCCGGACGCGAAGGCCCCACCTCTTCCACCCGGCGCTCGCGCTCGTCGAAGAGCGCGCGGACACGCCCGCTGTAGATGCCGACGACGAACGTATCGCCGACGTGGAGCGTGCCGTTCTGCACGAGCACCGTGGCCACGTTGCCGCGCCCTTTGTCGAGGCGGGCTTCGATCACCGTCCCGACCGCGTTCCGGTTGGGGTTGGCCTTGAGGTCGAGCAGTTCCGCTTCGAGCAAAACCTTGTCGAGGAGGTCCTGAACCCCCTCGCCGGTTTTCGCCGAGACGAGGGCGCACTGGACCTTGCCGCCATACTGTTCGACGAGCACCCCTTCGTCGGCAAGCTGTTGCATGACCCGCTGGGGGTTGGCGTTGGGCTTGTCGATCTTGTTGATCGCCACGACGATGGGCACTTCGGCGGCGCGGGCGTGATTGATGGCCTCGACGGTCTGCGGCATCACCGCGTCGTCTGCCGCGACGACGAGGATGACTACGTCGGTCACCTGAGCGCCGCGCGCGCGCATGGCCGTGAACGCCTCGTGACCCGGCGTGTCGAGGAAGGTGATCTCTTTCCGGTTCTTCAGTTCGACGTGGTACGCGCCGATGTGCTGCGTAATGCCTCCCGCCTCTCCGGCCACGATGTTCTCGCTTCGGATGTAGTCGAGCAGCGAGGTCTTACCGTGGTCCACGTGTCCCATGACCGTGACCACCGGGGCGCGCGGCACGAGGTCCTCGGGCCGGTCCTCTTCGATCAAAATGTCTTCAATGCCGAGATCGGTAATGAACTCGACGTCATACCCGTATTCCTCGGCGACGATGGAGATGGTGTCGGCATCGAGGCGCTGGTTGATCGATACGATCATGCCGAGGTTGAAGAGCGTGCCGATGACTTCGTTGACCGGCACGTCCATCAGGTTCGCCAGTTCACCCGTCGAGATGAACTCGGTGACGCGGAGCACCTTTTCCGTCTCCTCCTCCGCTTCCATCTGACGCCTGCGCACGGCAGCGCGCTCGTCCCGGCGCTGGCGACGGCGGCGTTGCCGCACGCGGCTCGCGCCCTGTTCGAGCTCGCGCAACGTATCCTGAAGCGTCTGCTCGACGTCGGCCTCGTCCACGTGGGGTCCGCGCTTGCGCGACTTCTTCTTCCGTGTCGTTTCCTTCTCTTTGGCCGCGGGTTTGGCCGGCGCGGACCCGGCCGCGCCGTCGGTCGCTTTGGCCGTCGTCTTCCGCTTGCGACGCCGCTTGCGTTTCGGCTCGGAATCTTCGACGGCGCCCAGATCGATCTTGCCCAGAATCTTGGTTCCGGCGAGTTTATACCGATCCGCGCCGATGACACTTTCCTCCTCGGCCTGTTTGTCTTCGGGCGTTCCGGCGACCAGTTCGCCCATCTCGGACACGGCGGCTCCCGTCTCAGCCACCGGTTCGGGAGCGGCAGCCTCTTCGGCCACCGGTTCGGCGGCGGCAGCCTCCTCGGCCACCGGTTCGGGAGCAGCAGCCTCCTCGGCCACCGGCTCGGCGGCGGCAGCCTCCTCGGCCACCGGCTCCGGCGCTTCGGCCACCGGTTCGGCGGCGGCAGCCTCCTCGGCCACCGGCTCCGGCGCTTCGGCCACCGGCTCGGCGGCGGCAGCCTCCTCGGCCACCGGCTCCGGCGCTTCGGCCAACGGTTCGGCGGCGGCAGCCTCCTCGGCCACCGGCTCCGGCGCTTCGGCCACCGGTTCGGCGGCGGCAGCCTCCTCGGCCACCGGCTCCGGCGCTTCGGCCACCGGTTCGGCGGCGGCAGCCTCCTCGGCCACCGGCTCGGCGGCGGCAACCTCCGCTTCCGTTTCTTCTTGCGCCGGCTCCGCAGCCGCCAGCGCCAGGGCTTGTCGTTCACTCTCCAACTCGGCCATACGGCGCGCACGCTTCTCTTTCACGCGTGCAGCCGTCGCCTTGTCGGCAGCGAACTCTTCCAACAACTCATAGTACGCCTCTTCGTCCGTAATAGACGCGTTGACGCCTTTGCCGCTCAAGGCATCCTTGAACCCGGAGGCCTTCAGATGCTCGACCAGCGTATCGACGGCAATATTGAGCTCTTTCGATACCTTGAAGAGTCGAACTTTCTTAAATTTTTTCGTCTGCGTCGCCATTCAAAAACTTTGATGTTAAACATGCACCACATGGTGCGCAAGGAGCCGCCGAAGCGGATCATCCTTCCAATTGCTCCTCCTCATCCTCAAACTCAGCCTTGATGATGGCCAGCACGCGCTGAGCCATTTCAGATTCTAACCCGGCCCTCCGCATCAGTTCCTCCGGAGAAAGCTCCAGAACCTGCTTGGCCGTGTCACAGCCGATGTCTCGGAGTTTTTTGAGCGTGTCGGGATCGAGTTCGTCGGCAAACTCCTCGATCTCCACGTCTTCCTCTTCGTCGAGGATTTCGCGGTACACGTCGATCTCGTACCCGGTCAGGGCCGAGGCGAGACGGATGTTGATCCCTCCCCGCCCGATCGCCTGGCTCACCTCATCGGCTCGCACCACCACCTTTGCGCGGGGCGGGTCGAGCTCGTCGTTGAGCGTCACCGCAACGGGCTTGGCGGGCGAGAGCGCCCGTTTGATCAACTCGTGCGGGTCGTCGGACCACTGAAGCACGTCGATGTTCTCATTGCCGAGTTCCCGAACGACGGCGTGAATCCGCGCCCCCTTCATGCCCACGCATGCGCCCACCGGGTCGATGCGCTCGTCATGGCTGATCACGGCCACCTTGGCGCGGTCACCCGGCTCGCGCACGATCTTTTTGATCTCGACGATGCCCTCATCGATCTCCGGCACTTCGAGCTCGAAGAGCCGCTCCATGAACATCGGGTCGGCGCGGCTGATGATGACCTGCGGGTTCGATCCCGCGTCCCTGCGCACCTCCTTGACCACTGCCCGGAGCATGTCGCCCTTGCGGTACCGGTCCCGGTAGATCTGTTCCTCGCGCGGGAGGACGAGCTCCACCTTATTATGGATGACCAGCACCTCCCGGCGACGCACCTGATATACCTCGCCGACGACGACTTCGCCGATCAGCTCCGAATACCACTGGAATACGTTCTCTTTCTCGATGTCGCGGATCCGCTGGCTGAAGGTCTGCCGGGCCGTCAACACGGCGCGGCGTCCGAAATCTTTGATATTCTGTTCTTCGGCCACTTCGTCCCCGACATCGAAGTCAGCGTCGATGCGGCGGGCATCCGAGAGTTCTATTTGTGTCACCGGATCCTCGAGGTCCCAGTCTGCCACCACCTCGCGGATGTGCAAAATCTGGATGTCCCCGTGATCGGGGTTGAGAATGATTTCGAAGGCTTCGTCGGAACCGTATCTTTTGCGGATCATAGCGCGAAACACATCTTCAATGATCAATTGAAGCATGTCGCGCTCGATGCCCTTTTCACGAGCGATTTCCGCAAAGGAAGAAACCAAATCTGTACTTTGCATGTCGCGTAGCCTTTCGTTTCGCATCACCCTCCCTACGAGGGCAATGTTCAAGGGTTATAATGTACGTCTTACCAGGGTAATTCTACTTTCGCCCGGACTATTTCAGTAAAGGGAATCCGAAGTTCCTGTTTCCCGGCGGCAATCACGACGCCGTCTTCTCCGGTCTTCAGGAGTTTACCTTTGACCGCGCGTTCGTTCTCGCCGTCCCGGAAACGGACCCTCAGGGTGCGTCCCACGTGTTTTTTGTACTGACGCGGCAAGGTGAGCGGGCGAT